>CAMDVP010000097.1 GCA_945877525.1 uncultured Clostridia bacterium
GGGAAGGGGCTTTTTGCATGCTCTTCTACCTGATCAGCCGCTCCTGCCCGCCCTGGTGCACAATCAGATGCCAGGGCTTGTCCGTGGCGCTCTCCCCGCGGAACACGCCCTGCTCCTGCCAGACGCGGTAGACCGTGCCGTCCGCCAGCATACAGGCTGCTTCCCCACAGGGGTCAAACCAGTGCAGCGTCAGCCGGTCGGCGTCGTCCGCGTCGGTGCGCCGGTCATTCACGCCGATGGGCAGTAGCGCATTTTCTCCGGCCAGCACGGGCATGGCGTTCAGCCCTCGCAGGCATACCAGCCTGCTCTCAAGCAGCTCGCCGGTGGCCAGCTCCGTCCATATCCCCGGCGGCAACAGCGCATCCACCCGGCCGTCCTCCCCTAAGGGCGCAACCAGCAGCCTGTCACCCAGCAGGAAGCAGCCTTTCTGCTCCGTGACTTTTCCATTCATCCGCAGGTAAGGCAAAAAGCTTAATTGCAGGCACACATATTTCCGCAGTACATTGCCTGCCAGCGCATCGTGTCCTGCCAGGCACCTGGCCAGTCCTGCCATGGGCAGGGGTTCCCCGGGGCGCAGCAGCGCCATGGCCGCGCGGCGCAGGAAGCTTTCCCCTGTTTCCCCGCCCTCAAAAAGCGTCGCCCGCTCCGCTGTGAAGCCCTCCAGCGGAATCTGCCGCGCAAAAAGCATTCTCTGAATTTCCTCCCGGGGCACACTCCCGTCCTCCGCGATCCATAACCCCAGCATCCGTCTCCCCTCCCCTTTGCATTATACACCCTTTCCCGTCCCCTGCATAGGCTGATGCTGACGGTAGGGCGAACCACCCTTTCACGACCCTGCCGGGAAGGAAGTGCAGCATGCCTGACGTGGATTACCTGAGCGTCCGGGGCGTGTCGAAGCGGTTTGATGCAGGCAACAGGGCCGTGACCGCCATCGAGGACGTGAGCTTCGATGTGCCGCGGGGCGCGTTTGTTTCGATTCTCGGGCCCAGCGGCTGCGGGAAATCGACCCTGTTCAACATCATTGCGGGGCTCTTGTCCCCCTCGGGCGGCGACGTGCTGCTGGAAGGCGCCTCCATCGTGGGCCGTGCAGGCCAGGTGGGCTACATGCTTCAGAAGGATTTGCTTTTGCCCTGGCGCACCATCGAGGATAACATCACCCTGGGGCAGACCCTGCGCGGCGTGAAGAAGCGAAAGGCCCGGGCAAACGCCGCAGCGCTGATGGACCGCTGCGGGCTGACAGGCTTTGAAAAGAAAAAGCCCCATCAGCTTTCCGGCGGCATGCGGCAGCGTGCGGCCCTCATGCGCACGCTGCTCACGGGCAAGGAGGTGCTGCTGCTGGACGAACCCTTCGGCGCACTGGACGCCATCACCCGTTTGCAGCTGCAGATGACCCTGATTGATATCTGGCAGGACATGCGCAAGACCATCCTGTTTGTGACCCATGACGTGGAGGAGGCGCTGCTGCTCTCTGACGAAATCCTGGTGCTCACCGAGCGGCCTGGCCGGCTGCGGGCTCGTCTGCCCGTGACGCTCCCCCGGCCCCGCACGCCGGAGATGCTTTCGTCCCCCGAGTTGATGGCCCTCAAGGCCCAACTTATGCAGCTGCTCTTGCGGGAGGTGGCGGAATCATGAAGGATTACACGGGCGGCCTGCCCTCCGGCGTACGGGAAACTCGGCGGACGGGGCGCGTTACGGTGGCGCTGTGGCGCTGGGGGCTGCTGGTGGGGCTTGTCGCTCTGTGGGAGGTTGGCGCGCGCCTGGGATGGCTGGACGCATTCTACTTCTCCAGTCCCACGGAAATCTTCCGAACCGCAGTGACCAAATGGCGCACCGGCGACCTGTGGCGGGACATTGCCTACACCAGCGCCTCCACCCTTCTGGGCTTTGTGCTGGGCACGGTGGTCGGGTCACTGGTGGGGCTGCTATTCTGGTTTGGCCGGAAAACCGCCCTGATCGCCGAGCCCTGGCTGGTGGTGCTCAACGCCCTGCCCAAGCTGGCCCTGGCCCCGGTGCTGGTGATTCTCTTCGGCATCGGATTTTCCTCCAAGGTAGTACTGGCGTTTCTGATGACGGTGATCACGGCGGCCATTTCCGCATGGAGCGGCGCGAAGGCCGTGGATCCCGCCCTGTCCACGCTGCTGTTTTCCCTGGGAGCCCGGCGGGGGCAGGTGTTCCTGCATCTGGTGGTGCCCTCCAGCATGCCGTGGATCATCTCCGGCCTTCGGGTCAACATCGCCCTGAGCATGGCAGGCTCCATCGTGGGGGAATTCATCGCATCAGACCGTGGCCTCGGGCGTATGATCGTCTATGCCGGCACCGTGTTCGACCTGAAGCTGGTGTGGGTGGGGGTGGTGGTGCTGTCCCTCCTGTCGGTGCTGATGTACCTGGCGGTAGTGCTGCTGGAAAAGCTGCTCGGCCGCCTGTGGACCTCCGGGCAGGAGGCGCAGGATGCTGCGTAACCCCGTTTTCCATTCGGTCAACATGGCCAATAACCATCAAGGAGGCGGTTCCCCATGAAGAAGTTTCTTGCCCTGCTCGTCTGCCTGGCGCTGCTCTGCTGCGCCCTTCCCGCCCTTGCGGAGGATGGTCTGACGCGCCTCACCGTAGCGGAGCCCGTACATCTCATCGGTTACCTGCCGCTGTATGTGGCCATCCATGAAGGGTATTTTGCCGAGGAGGGGCTTGACATCACCGTGGTGCAGGCCACCGGCGGCACCCATGTCACCGCCGTGGTATCCGGCGATGCCTTCGCCGTTATCGGCGGGGTGGATTCCAACGCCCTGGCCAACCAGGGCAACAGCGACCCCATCGTGGGCATTGTTCACTGCGTCAACCGGGCCAATGTATATCTCTTTGCCCGCACCGGCCTGGCTCCCGACTCGGACAGCGCAGAGGACATGGCGGATTTTCTTCGAGGCAAGCGCATTGTGGCCGGGCGCTACGGTGGCTCACCCAATCTGCTGACCCGCTACCTGCTTCTTCAGTGCGGCCTTGACCCCGACCGGGACGTAACGCTGGTGGAGAACGCCGATGCCTCCACCGTCACCGCCATGCTGCAGCACGGCCAGGGCGACATTGGCAACGGTGGCGAGCCGCAGATCAGCGAGGGCGTGACCGCCGGCATCTGGGAGGAGCCCTTTGTGAAATTCCCCGACCTGGGCGACTACGCCTACTCCATCATCGGCGTGAAAAAGTCCACCATCGAGAACGACCCCGATACCTGCCGGAAATTCGTCCGAGCCATGCTGAAGGCGCTCTCCGCCGTGCAGGAGGATCACGCGCTGGCCGCCAGGGTGCTGGAAATGGAATTCTCCACCCTGACCCAGGAGGGCCGCGCCGCAGCGCTTGGGCGCGCCTATGACGATTGCCTGTGGAGCAAGGATGGCATCATCACGCCCAGGGCTGTGGACATGACCATGGAAGTGCTGGCCGCCTCCGGGCTGTATGAGGGCGAATGGGCTTACGACCAGCTGGTGGATATGCGCTTTGTGGAGGAGCTTTCCGCCCAATAAGCACCGCCCGGCCGGGTACGCTTCCGGCCGGGTTCTTTCCTGCCTGTGCATGAAAAATGCAGCGATTTGGCAGGATAGAAAATTGACAGGGCAGGGAAAGCGTTGTACAATACCATGGTATGGTACGATGCAGGCAAGGAGGCACTTGAGATGGGCATTATTCCTTCGCGTAACCTGGAGGAGCAGCGCCGTGAGGAAAACGGCGTGGTTTATTTCGACCGCGGCACGGTCACCGGTAAAAACGGCCGCAAGTACGACCGCTATGCCATCCAGACCCATTTTGTCGAGGTGGGCGAAAGCCAGGCCGAGCTGGTGCGCAGGTATGTGCTGCCCATCAGCCGCCCGGGGGACATGCTTTCCTTCGGTGCCAAGGTCATGGCCATGTGCACCAAAAATGTCAAAACCCGCGAGGAGGTCAAGCCCGGCTTCTGGGCCAACTTCCTGTGGCGGTTTGCGGGGATCAATCATACCGGCGTGGGCATGCACGAGCCCTACAAGCTGCAGCTGGTGATTGACATGTGCGGCCTGCCCCGGGTGCTGCTGGCGGCGGTGGTGTCCGCGGTGACCCGCCCCTTCGGCGTGCACGGCCTGTTCTACAAGATCTGCGGCAAGGGCGTGGGGGGCATTGACGGATTCTACTTCCGCTCCAGCTTCGACCGCTACAAGCAGCTGGCGCTCATCAACCCGCCCAACCCTGTCGAGCTGTGCAACGCCCTGGAAAAGGAAACAGGCATTCCCGTGGTGCTCATGGATGCCAACGACATCGAGCAAAACCAGCTGGGCAAGTGCGATGATTTTCCCCTCACAGACGAGGAAATCCAGGACGCCATGGCGGACAACCCTTCCGGCCAGGGCGACGAGCTGACTCCCCTCATCCTCATCCGTCCTGTGCAGTAAGAAGAATGAAGGGCCTGTTCCCTGCAAATGCAGCGGACAGGCCTTTTTCGTCGTTTCATGCTGTTCTCGCTTAAAACGATTGCTTTGCTGAAGGCAGAGGTTTCGCGTCTGCGGGCGCGTCCACAGCCTCATTCCCCAAAGGACTCTGCGATCATTGTCGCTCCGCTTTCGACTTCCGCCTTCGGCGGACTCGCCACTGGCGAGCCATCGTCCTTTGGAAACCTTCGGAGCCGTCCCTTTGATACTATGTTTTTATTGCAGCATAGTATCAAAAGGCAACTTTGAACGCTTTCTTCCAAAAAGCAGAGCGGACGCCCCATTCCATGGAAACGTCCGCTCTGCTTTTGCTCACTCCTCCACGCGGAAGGCGTAGATGGTGGTGGTGTCGTACTTCTCGCCGGGGCGCAGCACCGTGGTGCCCGGGAACTGGGGATTGTTGGGATCGTCCGGGCAATGCTGGGTTTCCAGGCACAGGCCGGAGAACTGGCCATAGTGCGCGCCACCCTTGCCGCCCTCCAGGTCGGTGGTGCAGGCGGTATACAGCTGCACGGCGGGCTGGTCCGTGATAACCTCCATCACGCGGCCAGTACCTTCATGATACACGCAGGCACACAGGCCCATGGCCTCGCCCTTGCGCAGCACAAAGTTGTGGTCATAGCCGTGGGCAGGCTGCATTTGAGGACACTCGTCCATGCGATCCAGGCCGTCGCCCAGCAGCATGCCTTCCCGCAGGTCAAGAGGCGTGCCGGACACGGGCATGTAAGCGCCGGTGGGAATCAGCCCGCCATCGACGGGGGTCATCACGTCCGCGTCGATGAACACCTCATGGTCGCGGATGGTGCCATGGTCGTGACCGGCCAGGTTGAAGTAAGTGTGGTTGGTCAGGTTGCATACCGTCGCCTTGTCGGTGGTGGCCTCGTAGCGGATGATGAGGTTGTTGTCGTCATCCCAGGTGTAGGTCACGGTCACGTCCAGGGTGCCGGGGTAGTTTTCCTCGCCGTCGGGGCTGACGCGGTGGAAGGCCACGCTGTCCTGATGCGCGCCCTCCACGGGGGTACCCTCCCACAGGTGGGACGAGAAGCCCACGTTGCCGCCGTGCAGGTGGTTCACACCGTGATCGTTCAGCGCCAGCTGGTAGGTCACGCCGTCCAGGGTGAAGCAGCCCTTGCCGATGCGGTTGCCGTAGCGGCCCACGGTATCGCCCATGGCGCCATGGCCCCCGCCATACTTCTCCATGGAGTCAAAGCCCAGGGCCACATCGGCCATGCGGCCGTCCTTGTCCGGCACGATGATGGAGGTGAGGATCGCGCCCCAGTCAATGACGGAAATAGACGCGCCGCTGTGGTTGGTCAGGGTATACTGGGTCACGGCCCGGCCGTCACGGGTCTGGCCGAAGGGTCTGGTTACGATGGACATGGGAATGCCCTCCTTTGTTTGTGGTATTTATTATTGTAGTCCATGGAAAGCCTTTGTCAAGGGTCAACGCAGCGCCGCCCATGCGGAGGGCTCGCGCCGCCCGTCGCCCAGGCGCCAGGTGTGGGGCGATGTCAGCGCCAGTTCCGCGTGACACAGGGCGATGCCCAGCTCCAGCCGGGAGCGGTCAGGTACGTCAATGACGAAGCGATTCTTTTCCAGGCTCATGATCCAAGGCTGCAGGTTCATGGCCGACGGGGCGATCTGTACTGCCTGCGCAGCCTGGCGCACTTCCTCCGGCCATAGCCCCGTATCGCCCTTGCAAAGCCTGTCGAGGGACTTGCGCCGCCGGGTTTCCGCGGCGCCCTTTCGCTCCGGCACGCCCACGGCAATCACCGCCAGCAGGGCCTCATCCGGTTTCAGCGGCAAAGCCAGCTGCTTTTTCCGGTAGCTGCCGCTGACCCAGCAGGTGCCGAGCCCCATGGCCGTGGCCTCCAGGCAGAAAGCCTCGCCCAGGATGCCCGCATGCACTCTTCCCTCCAGCAGGGCAATGGACGCAGCCACCGCCGCGATGGCTCCACAGCCCGTGATCCGTCCCATGCCCAGCAGCGTTCCTGAAAACAGGCCCTCCGGCACAGCGGCGAAGATCAGCCGCGCCCCGGGCAGCTCATACCTTCCGGCGGCATAGCCGAGAGCCGCCCAATCCCCCTGGGACGGCGTTCCCGCGAAAGCCCTGCAGGACTGTCGCCTGGGGATGGCTGCGCAGAGCCGCTCCCGCTGGGCAGGGCTGAATAGCGCTTCAAGCCTGGTCATGCGCGCCTCCTTCCGGCGGGGTGACCCGAATACGGGACAGCACCTCGCCCACCTTGTCATGCAGGATCATTGTAGCCAGGTCGTCCATGGGCGTGGCGTCGCGGTTGATCAGCACCAGGTCATCCCCGCGAAAATAACGGATCAGCCCCGCGGCGGGATACACCGTCAGGCTGGTGCCGGCCACAATCAGCGTGTCCGCCGTCCGCAGCGCGTGGATGGCCTTCGCCAGAATCTCCTCGTCCAGCCCCTCCTCATACAGCACCACGTCGGGCTTGACGCGCCCGCCGCAGGCGCACAGGGGCACGGGTCGCGGGTCGTCCCGGATGAACTCGGGGGTATAGCCTTTCCCGCAGGTCATGCAGTGGTTGCGCCAGATGCTGCCGTGCAATTCCAGCACGTTCCGGCTGCCGGCCTTCTGGTGAAGCCCGTCGATGTTCTGGGTAATCACCGCCTGCAGCCGTCCGGCGCGCTCCAGCTCGGCCAGCTTGAGATGCGCGGCATTGGGCCTGGCGGAAAGCGGCAGCATCTTCTGCCGGTAGAAGCGGAAGAAACCCTCGGGGTTCCGCAGAAAATAGCTGTGGCTGAGGATGGTTTCGGGGGGCTCGTCATACTGCTGATGATACAGCCCGTCCACACTGCGAAAATCCGGGATGCCCGACTCGGTGCTGACCCCGGCGCCGCCGAAGAACACCATGCGGCGGCTTTTGTCCATGATGCGCTGCAGCTCCATCCCTCGCCCTCCCTTACAGGTGATACAGCTCCGTGAACTTCTTTGTCAGATAGTCTGTGTAGAAGGACGGGTCAAAGGGCGCGCCCAGGGCGTTTTCCAGCAGCTGGGCCGGGGTCAGCATGCGGCCGTGGCGGTGGATTTTTTCCCGCAGCCAGGCGGTAACAGGGGCCAAATCGCCCTTCTCCACATGGGACCATACATCCACATCCTTTTCCATGGCCCGCAGCATCTGCGCGCCATAGGCGCTGCCCAGGGCATAGCTCGGGAAGTAGCCGAAGGAGCCGCCGCTCCAGTGGCTGTCCTGCAGGATGCCCTCCCGGTCGCAGGGAACATCCACGCCCAGGTACTTCCTGTACATGCTGTTCCACAGCCCGGGCAGCTCGCTGACCTTCGCCTCTCCGCTCATCATCAGCTTTTCCATCTCATAGCGGATCATCACATGAGCGGCATAGGTCAGCTCGTCTGCCTCGGTGCGGATCAGGGAAGGCTCAGCCTTGTTCACGGCGGCGTACAGCTCCTCGGCGGTCACATCGCTCATCTGCTCGGGGAAGGTTTCCCGCATCACCGGGTACAGCGCCCGGCAGAAGGGCAGGCTGCGGCCGATGATGTTTTCATAAAAGCGGCTCTGGCTTTCATGGATGCCCATGGTGGAGCCCTCACCCAGGCAGGTGAACTGCAGCTCGTCCCCGGTACCCAGCTCGTACAGGGCATGGCCGCCTTCGTGAATCACGCTGTACATGCTGGACGCCACGTCCCGCTCGTAGTAATGGGTGGTGATGCGCACATCCCACTTGTTGTAGCCGTCGGTGAAGGGATGCTCCGTTTCCGCAATGGCGCAGCACGCCCGGTCGATACCCAGCATGTCCATCAGCCGCAGGGAGAAGGTCCGCTGCAGCTCGATGGGATACACCCGGTGCAGAAAATCCGTGCGGGGCGCGGGACGATGGCCGATTTCCCGAATAACCGGGGTCAGCTTCTCCCGCAGCATGGCAAAGAAGGGGTCCAGCGTCGTCATGGACGCACCCTTCTCGTAATTGTCCAGCATCACGTCATAGGCAGGCTTCTTGTCGTCCTTATAAGCGGCAAAGCGGCGCTGACAGTCCATCAGCTTTTCCAGGTAGGGCGCGAACATGGGATAATCGCTCTTCTCCTTGGCCTCGTGCCACACCGCGTCCGCCTCGGTGACAAGGGTTTGATAGGCCACATACTCCTCCATGGGAATGCGGGTCATATCGTCATAGTCCTCCCGGAGCAGTTCGGCACGGCGGAACTGGGCGGGCGTGCAGCCGTCCCGGTTATCCAGGATGGTGCGGAGCATTTCGTCCACCTCGTCGTTCACCAGCAGCCGATAGGTCACACCCCCCAGCACACCGAAGGTCTTGCCCCGGCCCAGGGCCGAGCGCCTGGGCGCTGCCGTGGCGCCGTCCAGGGACAGAACGCCCATGGCATGGCGGTATGCCTGCATGGTTTCCTCCAGGGTGTCCAGCTTGCTGAGCGCTGTTTTCAGATCCATGGCAATCCTTCCTCTCCGGCGCTTACATCGCGCCTCGCATGTCCTCCGGCAGGCGCTTGCGCCACTTGCCCATGCGATACACCGCCACGGACATCAGCATGCCTGCAATCCAGGTAATCAGCAGCGACGCGAAGATCGCGTCCGGGTGACCGTTGGGCCACTGGGCGGAGCGGGTCATATAGGCCATCAGATAGGCCAGGGGCATGCGGATAATCACCGTATTGATGATGCTGATCCACATGGGCGCAACGGTTTCTCCCGCGCCGCGCATCACGCCCTGCAGCACCTGCGTTACCGCAAAGCACAGATAGCCAAACGCCAGCCACTGCAATCCCCGCTGGCCTATTTCCAGCACCTCGGGGGTGTTGGTGAACATGCCGATCAGCTGATGCCCGAACAGGAGAATGCACAGCACCAGCACCGCCGCCACGGACAGGGCCAGCACCAGCATGTCCCGCGTGCCCCTATGGATACGCTCAGGCTGGCGCGCGCCTACGTTCTGCCCCACAAAGGTGGTGGCCGCCGTGCCGAAGGTGAAGTTGGGCATCATGGCAAAGCCGTCCACACGCATGACCGCTACACTGGCAGCCATCACCGCCGTACCCAGGGAATTGGTCAGCCCCTGCACCACAATGGCAGACAGGGAGAAAATCGCCTGGGTCACACCCGCGGGCACGCCAAGGCCGCAGAGCTTGCGGGTCAGCTGGCCATTCAGGTACAGGGAGCGTCGGGTCACCGTCACCACATTCCGCATCCGCCCCAGGCGGATCAGACACAGGATGCCGGAAATGCCCTGAGCGATGATGGTGGCCCACGCCACGCCCGCCACCCCCAGGCCGAAGTTCTTCACAAACACGATGTCCAGCACGATATTCATCAGACAGGACAGCAGCAGATACAAAAGCGGAAACACGCTGTCCCCCATGCCGCGCAGCACGCCGGAAAGAATGTTGTACAGCGCGCAGCCCACCATGCCCAGGAACAGAATCTGCAGATACGCCACCGCCCCGGGCTCCACCTCCGGCGGCGGATTCACCAGACGGATCAGCGCGGGCGAGGCAAAGTAGCCCACCACCATCATAAACACGCCGCACATGATCGTCAGCGAAATGGTATTGCCCACCACAAGGCTCAGGTTCTCCTTGTCCTTCGCGCCGAAAAACTGGGAGGTCAGGATGGTGGCTCCGGTGGATACGCCCATGAACAGCACCAGCAGCAGGTTCAGGATAGGGCCGGAAGTGCCCACGGCCGCCAGGGCCGCGTCGCCCACATACTGCCCGACGATGATGGAGTCCACTGTGTTGTACAGCTGCTGAGCCAGGTTGCCGATCAGCAGCGGAATGGAAAACCGGATC
>CAMDVP010000098.1 GCA_945877525.1 uncultured Clostridia bacterium
GTCCGCAACTGGAACCGGGAATAATTGCTTGTATGCCAATCAAAAAGCAGCCGCGCATCGGAAGAAACCGGGCGCGGCTGCTTTTTGCATGGGAATTATGGATTCAGGGTGAATACGAGGGTATTCCACGAATGCTTCTTCACGGTGAAGGTCAGTGCGCCGTCGCGCCATGCAGGGGCCTCAGCGAGGCGGGGCATTACCGCGTCCGGCTCGCAGCAGGTGTTGGTCACGCGCCAGTCCTCCGTGTAAAGCTCATGCCGTACAGGAGCTGGCAGAGGCCCGAAATCGGTCAGGCGGAGCGTGACCTCGCAGTCCTCCTCAAGATCGCAGTTGGCCAGCATCACGCACAGACGGCCTGCCGCCTCGTCATAGGAGGCGCTGGTGATGAGGGTTGGCTGGGGACCGTAGTGATTTGTCTGCACGGAGGGCACGTCGCCCACCGCACGGAGCGACACGCCCGTTGCCAGATGGGCAAAGTCGCGGAAGGGCCAGAAGGTGGACTGCCGATAGGCAGGGCCGCCGGGCACGGTGGTTATCATGCCGCCCTCATTGACCAGCAGGGACTGGCAGGCGATTTTCACCCGGTCGGCATGGTTGAGCAGGGTACAGATGATGCCGCCGTAGATCACCGCGTCCAGCTGCGTGTACACCGCGGAGGTATACTCCTGCTTCACGCCTCCGGGCAGCGCGCCCGTTTTGGCCACCACGCCCCATTCATCAAAGGAGATGTTGACCTGCTTGTTTGTGCGCAGCTTGCCCTTCACAAAGTCGCAGGCATGGACGATGGTGTCGATGAAGTGATCCAGATCGCTGAAGAAGAACGGAATATCGCTGAAATCCTCCGTCATGGGGTAGAACAGCTGCTTATCCGTGTGATAATTGTAGTACCGGTGCAGGGAAAGGTAGTCAATTTCCTGATAGGCTGCCTCCAGCACGGTGCGGTCCCAGTCGCCGTAGGTAACATGCCCCTGCTCGTTGGTGCAGGTGCCGCAGGCGATGAGTTCCGCCTTCGGATCAAGCCAGCGGATGATCTTGGCCGTTTCCCGGGCTTTTTTTGCATAATCCTCTGCATTCAGCGTGCCGATCTGCCATGCGCCGTCCATTTCGTTGCCCAGGCACCATACATGGATGTCGTGGGGCTTCTCCGTGCCGTTGGCCTTGCGAAGCTCGCTCAGGGAGGTGCCGCCCTCGGTGCGGCAGTATTCCACCAGTTCGCCGGCTTCCTCAGGGGTGCCGGTGCCCAGGTTGCAGGCCATGAGCAGTTCTACGCCCAGCTCGCGGCACAGCGCGGCGAATTCATCCACCCCCACCTGGTTGGTTTCAATGGTGTTCCAGGCCAGGTTGGGCCGCGCGGGCCGCTGCGCCCGGGGGCCCACGCCGTCCCGCCAGTGATACCCGGACACGAAGTTTCCGCCGGGATAGCGGATGCAGCTGACGCCCAGCTCCCGAATCAGCTTCTTCACGTCTCCGCGGAAGCCCTGTGCATCGGCAGTGGGATGCGTTGGCTCGTACAGGCCGTCGTACAGGCAGCGGCCCAGGTGCTCCACGAAGGAACCCTTCATCCGACCGTCGATGGCGCCGATGACAAACTGTCTGTCAAAACGAAGCGATGCTTTTTTCATACAATGCTCCTTACGCAAGTGTCCACATCGTGATGGAATACGGGGCAACCACGCCGCTGAGCGTTCCGCCGTTCCAGGCGGGGGCAAGGGCTTCCTTCAGGGAGATGGCGCCTGGTGCTTCCAGAGAATTGCGGGTGTCCAGCGCTTCACACAGCTGCGCGGCGGAGGCCTTCGCGTCCTGTGCCGCCATGCCCGCGGCGTTCACCTGCCAGTGAACCTCATGCTCCGAGCGGTTGATGGCGAAGAAGCGCAGCGCGCCGTCGGCATTGCGCACGGCCAGGGTATCCAGCACAGGCTGTTCGCCCAGCTTTTCCGTGGCAAGCGTGTCGCCGCTGCCGGCGCAGGTGTATACCGTGCCCCGGGCGCAGTCGCTCAGCAGCTTGAACACGGCGTAGGTGCCGTTGGGATAGGCGCCCCGGTCGTCCGCCAGAACAAGGCCCAGGTCGTTGACAATCAGCGCCTGGCAGGCAATCTTCACCCGGTCGGCATGGCGCAAAAGCGCCAGGAACATGCCCGCGAACACCATCACATCCTCAAAGGTGAAGGAGATGCAGTCGCGCATGGGGCCCACGGGCCATTCGCCCAGGTCGCCGTCAGCGACCACAGGGCCCACGTTCCACTCGTCAAAGCTGATGCAAACCTTCTTCTGCGACCGCTTGCAGGCGGCCACATAGTCGCAAACGCGGACGACTGTCTCGATCATGGCGTTCATGTCCGACGGCATGCAGAGGTAATCAGGCGTGGTCAGGCCCGCCTTGGAGATATACTTGTGCAGGGTGATGTAGTCCACCTGGTCAAAGCACTGCATCAGCACCTTGCGGTTCCATTCGGGGTAATTGTCCAGATGGGTGGCGCTGGAGCCGACGCAGGCCAGCTGCACCGTGGGATCCAGCTGATGCATCAGCTGACCGGTTTGCTGCGCCAGACGGCCGTATTCCTTGGCGCGCTTGTGGCCCATTTGCCATTCACCGTCCAGCTCGTTGCCCAGGCACCACAGCCTGACGCCGAAGGGCTCTTCCGCGCCGTTGCGCCTGCGCATGTCGGAAAATTTCGTGCCCTTTGGGAAATTGCAGTATTCCAGCACGTCCGCTGCTTCCAGCGGTCCGCGGGTGCCCAGGTTGACCGTCATCATGGTTTCGGCGTTGAAGGCCTTCTTCCACTCGAAGAAGTCATGCAGGCCGAACTGGTTGGTTTCCATCTCCCGCCAGGGCAGATTGAGGGTGGCGGGGCGGTCGGGGCCAACGGTGTCCTCCCAGCGGTAGGAGCTGGAATAGTTGCCTCCGGGATAGCGCAGGGTGCCGAGGTTCAGCGGTTTGAGCAGTGCCAGCACGTCCTGCCGGAAGCCCCGTTCATCCGAGGATGGATGTCCCGGCTGATAGATGCCGTTGTAGACCACCGAGCCCATGTGCTCCACAAAGGAGCCGAACAGGCGGGGGTCTGTTTCGCCCGTGATAAACGCAGGATGAACCGATGTGGTATAGGTTTTCATCGTTAATCCTCCTTGCGGGTGCAAGCGTCAGTCCTTCATGCCGCTCATGGCAATACCCGCGATAAAATACTTCTGCGCGAAGCAGTACATCAGCAGCAGCGGCAGCATCGAGATTACCGATCCGGCAATGCTGGGGCCATACTGGGTTACACGCTCGCCTACAAACATGGCCAGGCCGCTGGGCAGGGTGCGCATTTCGGTGGTAGTGGTCAGCATCAGGGGATAGAGCAGGTCGTTCCAGTTGCCCATCATGGTGAACACCGCCAGGGACAGCATGGCTGCCTTGCAAAGCGGCAGCATGATGCGGAAGAAGATGCCCACCTCGTTCATGCCGTCAATGCGGGCCGCCTCCTCCAGGTCCTTGGGAAGCCCCACAAAGAACGAGCGCATCATGAAGATGCCGAAGGCGCTGGTCAGCCGGGGAAGAATCAGGCCCGGGAAGGTGTTCAGCAGACCCATTTTGAAAATTTGCACAAACAGCGGAATCATGGTGATCTGGAAGGGAATCATCATGGTGAGCAGCACAAGGTTGAACAGCACCCGCCGCCCCTTGAACTGAATACGGGCAAAGGCATAGCCTGCCATGGAGTCCAGCATGATGCTGAAGATGGTGGTGCCAAAGGCGAAAATCACGGTGTTGCGGATGTACATGAGCAGGGGAATGGCATTGAATACCCGCTCATACTGCTCCAGGGTGTAGCTGGCGGCAAAAATCCGCGGGGGATAGGTGATGATGTCCTTTTCCGCCTTGAAGGAGGAAATGACCATCCACAGGAACGGGAACACGACAACGACAAAGACAAGCAGCAGAACCACATTGGAAAAAATGTGACGGGAGGTTCGGCGCTGTGCGAATATCCGGCTCATTGATAGATGCCCTCCTCCCGCTTCAAAAACCAGGTGTTCAGGGTGAGCGACAGGGTCATGATGATGACGAACAGCACCACTGCGATGGACGAGGCATAGCCCAGGGCAAAAGGTGCGGAGAAGGCGCGGCTGTAAATGTACATCACGGCAGTTTCTGTGCGGAACAGCGGACCGCCGCGGGTGGCCACATACACCTGGTCAAACACCTGCATGGAGCCGATCAGGTTGGTCACCACGCAGAAGGCCACGTTGGGCAGAAGCAGCGGCAGGGTAATGCTGAAGAACTGCCGCACTGCGCTGGCGCCCTCCACACGGGCCGCCTCGTAGTAGGCGGGGTTGATGGCGTTGATGCCGGCCAGCAGAATGACCATGGTGTGCCCCGCGTTTTTCCACACGGTGAGCAGCACGATGATGGGCATGGCCAGGTCGGGGTCCTTCAGGAACTGGCAGCTGCCCAGGCCCAGGCAGCGCAGATAATAGGAAAGAATGCCGATGGTCGGGTCAAGGATCAGCGACCAAATGATGCCGATGGACGTCAGGGAGCAGATGACAGGCACGAAGAACACCGTGCGCATGGCATTGGTAAACCAGCTGCGGCGGGAAAGCAGCACCGCCAGGAACAGGCCCACCGCCACCTGCAAGGGAACCTCCATCAGCACGAACTTCAGCGTGTTGCCAAAGGAGTTCCACACCCGCGGATCGGCAAAGGCCTTTTTGTAATTGGCCAGGCCGACAAAGGCGGTGTCCTTGAAAAACATGTTCATGTTGAACAGGCTGATGCCCACGGCGGAAATCACCGGAATGATGGTAAACACCAGCAGGATCAGCATGGATGGCAGAATGAAAAGATACGCCGTTTTTTCAGGCCGGTTAAGCCATTCGCGCAAGCCTGACACCTCCCCAGGTTTCTTTAGAAAGCCGCCCCTCTGCGGCAATGGGGCTGCAAAGGGGCGGCGGCAAACGATCTTTGTGGAATTACTCAGCCAGCAGCATATCCATCGCGGCCTGGGCCTGCTCCACCTCAGCGTCCACGTCGGCGCCGTTCATGATGCGCTCCACCATGGGGAACAGCACGTCGTTGGTGATGGAGGAGGAGGCGTTGATGCCCTTCAGCCAGGGCTGGCCATACTGCAGGGCGGCGCCCATTTCGGTCAGCAGGGGATTGGCGGTGATTTCCGGATCTTCCACCACGCTCTGCAGGTAGGGCGGGAAGCCGTTGACCACGGACCACTTCTTGCAGATTTCGGTGGAGTTCCAGTACTTCATGAACTCATAGGCAGCGGCTTTCTTCTCATCGGAGGTGCCGGTGGTCACGGCATAGCCGCAGCCGCCCAGGTCGTAGCTACGGCCGGCGTCGCCCTCGGGAATCATGCACACGCTGTAGTCCAGGCCGTTGCTGTTGCAGCCGTTGATGCACCAGGGGCCGTTGATGTACATGGCCAGCTGGCCGGCGAAGAGGATGTTGTCAAAGTCGGCGCCGGTGGTGGCCAGGGGAGACACCTTGTTAATCTGGATGGCGTCCTGAATCTGCTTGAGGGACTTCTTCACCACGTCAGTGTTCAGGGTAGCCTCGTTGGTCTCATAGTCCACGAAGGAGCCGCCGTTGCAGAGAATCAGGTTCTCAAACACGGAGGTGCTGGACACGGGAATGCCGAAGCCGTACACGTTCTTCTCGGGGTTGGTCAACTTCGCGGCCATTTCAAACAGCTCTGCCCAGGTCTTGGGGGGCTGCTCGGGATCCAGGCCGGCCTCGCGGAACAGGGTCTTGTTCCAGTACAGGTACAGGCTGTTAACCTGCATGGGGATCATGTACTGGGTGCCGTTCACGGAGAACAGATCCCACACGCTGTCCGGCACGGTGGCGCGGTCGAAGTCCATGGCGGCGAAGAAGTCGTCCACAGGCTGCAGGCTGCCGGTGTTGACATAGGTCAGCAGCACGTCGTTACCCATGAGCACCAGCTCGGGCGCAGTGCCCGTGGCAATGGCGGTGGGCAGCTTTTCATGGAAATTGCCCCAGGGGATAATGTCCATGTTGATCTTGATGCCCTTGTCGTTGGTCGCGTTGAATTCATCGACGATTTCCTTGAGAATTTCACCGTCGGAGCCGGTGAAGCCGTTCCAGAAGCTGATTTCCACCTCAGCCATGGCGGACGCTGCTGCGGCGCACAGCAGCATGACGGACAGAACCAGGGCCACCAGTTTCTTCATACCAGATGCCTCCTTCAATTTTCATGTGCCGGTGCAGGCCGTACGCGCATCCGGCACCTTGGATGAGGCAAGTATAGCACGCTGAAAACAGAATGTCAACGTTTACATTGAATTTTCTGAAAATAATTTACCAGAAAACGCAAGTAAAGGAGGAATATCTGAGGAAATGAAAGAAATAAGATTTAATTGATGAAAGCGATTTCATTGTGATAAAATGAAATCCGATGATTTCACCCGGAGGGTATTGACCATGAAGCAGAACGTTACCATGCAGCAGATTGCCGACGAGGCAGGCGTGTCCACCGCCACTGTATCCCGGGTACTGACCGGCCATCCGCTGGTGTCCGAGGCCACCCGCGAGAGGGTGCAGGGGATTATCGACAAATATCATTATACGCCCAATTCCGTGGCGCGTTCCCTGGTGCGCCGGTGCTCCAATACCCTGGGGCTGCTGGTGCAGGATGTGAGCAACCCCTATTTCGCCCAGATGTATATCCATGCGGAGCAGCATGCCACGGCCTCTGGCTATACGCTGATGATGTTCTCCACCCAGTCCCAGGAAGGCGAGCAGGCCTCGGTGCAGCGGCTGGTGCGCCACGGAGTGGACGGCATCGCCATGGCCTCGGCCACGCTGGATACGCTGCAAATCAACGAAGCAATGTACGGCGCGGTGGAAGAACTGTCCGCCCGGCTGCCCATCGTGCTGATTAACGACCCGGTGGCGGGTTGCCATGCGCCCTTTGTGGCGGCCCGGCAAGACGAGGGCTTTGCCGCTGCCGTCAATTATCTGCTGGCGCTGGGACACCGGCGGATTGCTTTTGTGGGCGGACAGGAGGAAAACCGCTCTGCCTGCACCCGCTGCCGCGCCTATGCCGATGCGCTGACTGCCCACGGTGTGGCGGTGGATCCCCGCCTGGTACATCTGAACGGCTTTGAGGCGGAGGACGGCGCGCAGGCCATGGCCAGGCTGCTGGCGGGGGAGAACATCCCCACGGCGGTGATCTGTTACAGCGACCTGAGCGCCATGGGCGTGATGCAGGTCTGCCATCAGCAGCGCCTGCGCATACCGGACGACCTTTCCATCATCAGCTGCGACAACACCTATCTCAGCCGCATCGGAGACCCCATGCTCACCAGCATTGACATCCATCCGGGGGAGCAGGGCCGGGAAGCAATCCACCTGCTGCTGCAGATGATCGGCGGCGGCGAGGTTCCGCCCGAAACCCGTATTGCCAGCGATTTGGTGATCCGCGGCAGCACCGGCCGGGCGCCGGAAGCCTGACGGAAGGAGGCCGGAAGGATGGAGCGGGTCAGGATCAGCGACATTGCCGAGGAGCTTGGCCTCAGCACGGCCACGGTGTCCAACGTGATTCACGGGAAAACCCGGAAGATTTCGGACGAAACGGTGCGGCGTGTCCAGGCCCTGCTGGAGGAGAGACAGTATATCCCCAGCATGGCGGGCATTTTACTGGCGCAGAATACCTCCAGGATTATCGGCGTGTTCGTCCACGATCATGAGAAATACGAGGGGCATGTGCTGGAGGACGCTTTCATTGCTTCTTCGCTGAACGCCCTTTCAGCGGAGGCGGAGGCCGCCGGACAGTTCATGATGGTGAAGCGGGCAAAAAGGGCGGAGGACATATTGCAGTTTGCCTCCATGTGGAACATGGACGGGCTGGTGGTGATCGGCTTTTGCCGGCAGGACTACATGTATCTGCGCAGCCATATGCGGATTCCCTTCGTGGTGTACGACGGCTTCTGCGACAGAACGGAACGAATTGTAAACATCACCATTGACAATACGAGCGGAGGCCGGCAGGTGGGCGAGCTGATGCGGCGGCTTGGACATCGCAGGGCGCTGTGCGTGACGGATAACCTGGAGGGCGTGGACAAGGAGCGCATTGAGGGCTTCCGGCAGGGCTTCGGCCTGGGAGAGACGGAGGTTATGGTGGTGCCCATGCGCAGGGAGGAGCGACGGGCTTACTGGCAGCGGGAAGCGGCGCGCTTTCGCCGGGCGACTGCCGCGTTTGCGGTATCGGATGCGTATGCTGTGGAGCTGATGCAGTTTCTGCGGGAAAGCGGCCTGAAGGTGCCGGAGGATATATCCGTGGCGGGGTTTGACGATACGCCCTGGTGCAAGCTGGCGTCCCCTGCGCTGACCACCGTGCGGCAGGACAGCGCGCAGCGGGCCCGGGTGGCGATGGAAAGGCTGCGCGAACTGAAGACCCATGCGGACTGCGGGGGAACCGTGGTGATGCCGGTGCAGCTTGTGGAGCGGGACAGCACAGCGCCTGCTCAGGAAAAATGGTAAATACGTACAATGTCAGATGACTATTTTTGGCATGGGTTATGCGTTTAACCTTTGCAATGGCGCTCTTCGGAAGCTATAATGGAGGCAGGAGGATTTCCGGAGGTGTGTCCATGAAGAAGCAATCGTCGTTTTTCCTTGCCGTATGCGCGCTGGCGGTACCCGTGGCACTGCAGTCCATGCTGCAGTCCTCCTTTGGGGTGGTGGATCAGATCATGATCGGCCAACTGGGCAGCGTCAGCGTGGCAGGAGTGGGTCTGGCCGGGAAGTTTGCCAGCATTGTGTCTGTGGCCGTGGCGGGCATCGGCTCGGTGGCGGGCATCATGATGGCCCAGTATCTGGGGCAGGAGAATCCCGCGGCGGTCAGGCGCAGCATGAGGGTCAACCTGCTGCTGGGCTGCGCGCTGGCGGGGGTGTTTACCCTGGCGTGTGTGCTCTGGCCGGAGAGCATTATGGGGCTGTATACCCAGGATGATGCCACCCGGCAGGCTGCGGCGGAATATCTGGCCATTGTGGCGGGCAGCTTTCTCCCCATGACGGGGGCGACGCTTATGTCCACCTATTACCGCTGCATTGAGAAGGCGCGCATCCCCCTCTATGCCAGCCTGCTTTCTGCGCTGGTGAATACGGGGCTGAATTATGTGCTTATTTTCGGCAGGCTGGGTCTGCCGGCCATGGGTGCGGCAGGGGCAGGGGCGGCCACGGTGATCTCTCAGATGGTCAACCTTGCGCTGATGCTGCTGATGCTGCCCGGACACCGTGCCGCCCTGTCCGTGTCTGCCGGCAGTACCAGGGCAGCCCGGTTCAGCTGGCGGCAGTATGGAGGGATGCTTCTTCCCATCCTGATTTGCGAGGTGGTGTGGAGCCTGGGCGAGAATGTCTACGCCGCTATCTATGGGCACATGGGCACTCAGGCCAGCGCAGCCATGACGCTTACCGGGCCGGTGCAGGGACTGCTGATTGGCGCGCTGTGCGGCCTGTCCCAGGCGGCGGGGGTGCTCATTGGCAAGAAGCTGGGCAGCGGGGACTTCGACCGGGCATACCGGGACGCGAAACGGCTGAGCGTCTACGGTGCTGTGGGGGCGGCGGCGCTGTCTGCGGTCATCATGCTGACGGCCGAGGTGTATGTGGAGATTTATCAGGTGGAGGACGCGGTGAAGCAGCTGACCGTGCAGATTCTCTTTGCCTATGCGCTGGTGGCGCCCTTCAAGGTGCTGAACATGATTCTTGGCGGCGGGGTGATCCGCAGCGGCGGCAAAACAAAATATATCATGGCCATTGATATGATCGGCACCTGGGGCTTTGGCGTACCGCTGGGTCTGGTGTCGGCATTTGTGCTGCATCTGGCCATTCCGTATGTGTATTTCATCCTGTCGCTGGAGGAATGCGTCCGCTTTGGGCTGACGGTGGCGGTTTTCCGCCGAAGGAAGTGGATGAACAGCCTGGATACGGTCGGGGCTGAAGGGTAAGCGCATTTTTGCCTTGACGGGGCCGCGCCGTTGCGATACACTGAACATATCCTGTAAGCGAGGTGTATCCGATGGTACAGAAGGTGCTGCGGGGCCGCGGAAGTCTGGCCCGCCTGCCCGAAATGATGGAGCAGCTTCATATTCAAAAGCCGCTGGTGGTTTGCGGCGACAGGCTGTATGCCGTGCTGGAAGCGCGGGCGGGGGTTACCGGCACGCGCTTTACCGCTTATCATCCAACT
>CAMDVP010000099.1 GCA_945877525.1 uncultured Clostridia bacterium
TCTGCATCGGACAGGAGTATATCCGTACAGAGCTTGTCCTGGAACGCGCCAAAGCAAAGGTTGTCAAGCATTACCGTAAGGTCTATGCAGACCGCGAGCTTGAACAGGAAACCGGGGATTCCGAGGTGTTCAAGCCAGTCATGCCGCCGCCCCTGCTGGCGCACAGCTATGCCTCCGCTTCCGTCGTCGCCGATGTGCTGATGAAGAAGTATGTGGACGCCATGCCCCTGTGCCGGCAGGAGCAGATGTGGAAACGCATGGGTGTGGAGCTGAAGCGCGGCACCATGGCCAATTGGGTCATACAGGTGGCGGATCTCTATCTGCGTCCCTTCTGGAAGCGGATCCGGAGCGAGCTGCTGACCCAGAGCGCGATTCACGCCGACGAAACGGTGATGCAGGTGCACAAGGAGAATACTCTAACTTGGAGATTTACACAATTCTGGAGATGGTCTCATATCGCGGGTTGCAGAAAAACGCTAATCGACCATATGCGTTGTTCCTTAGCTCCAATCTCTACATGCTGGCATGTGCAGGAGGGTCTCTTGAAATACTTGAGAGCGCATGATCAGGGGATACTATGCCCATTTGGGCCTCTACGAGCGGATTATTGGAAATCCGACTCGCGAATGAGCTGCCTTCGTGCACAAATCTGTCGATTGTGATGAATTATCTGTGATTAATCAGCGGTTCCTTGAACTATCACATGGACACTGCATGCTTGTGTTTCCAGGATTCCTGTGTTATCATGTATTTGATCAATGAACCCTTTCTCAGCATGGGACTGGCAGATGAATTTTCCCTTGTTGGTCGCAGGTACGGCGCAATGAGATGATTGGGAAGTAACATTCGACGATCCCGTTGTCATAGTCCATTGATCTTCTCCATGTTCGAATGGCTGAAATATGAAAGGAATGTATGGCTTTCCATCGAGTCTACTCAATACTGGAAAGCCACATGTCTTGAACAATGAGCAGCATGAGATTTTTTCTGAACAGACCATTGTTCCACGGAAGTCTTCGAAAACAGTTTTTATTGGTCTTTATCATAATCCAACTGCTTTTTATCATGTTCTTATGCCTGAGCAATATCATGGGAATACAATATGCCAATCAGCAGGTTCAGCAGTCCAGCATTTCAATGATGAAAATGTATATTTCGCAACTGGATCAGCAGCTCAGCGAAGCAGAAAACTACCTGATGACCATATATCTCAATGAATCATGCTTTGTCGAAATACAATCCCCACAGCAATATATGCGTCAGCTTGCATATATTCAGTTGATGCAGACATTTCAAAAGCACATTAGGCTTTATCCTAGGATCAATTTTCTTTTCCTTTATAATAGCTTTGATGGATACACATTATCCGTGCACGGAGAAGACAGTCAATATGAAGAGCGTATAGCGCAACAGGAATACCTGCTTTCTGTGCTGCAACAGGATTATCAGATACCAATGTCCTGGTTTGATGCAGTGGTTAACGGTACCCACTATTTGTTGCGAGTTATGCAGCGTAGCGGCGTATTTATGGGCATATGGTTCCGCTATGACACACTGCTTATTTCTTTGAATAATATGAGCACGTTTGTCAACGAAGATGGCATCGTACTGGTTCATCAGCAGATATTTGGGAATCAGCTTTCCCAAGGCACCCTTCGTTTGTCCATTGAACATCAGGCGCATAAGCTACTATTTCTCTCAGCTGAGTCTATCAATTGTTACCTTTGTATGGCCGTGCCGGAACGTGACTCTCTAAATACCATTCCACCGGCCCAGTTGCTAACGCTTTGTGGCTCCATCCTATCTATTGCCGGTGTCCCACTGATCCTATGGTTCATCTATCATTTGGTGCTAAGACCCCTGAACATTCTGTTATGCGCCATCAACCAACTAAGACACGGTAACATGGACTATAGGATTCAGGAAATCGGCGTTCCCGATGAGTTTGAGGAAGTGAATCAGACTTTCAACAGCATGTGTGCAGAGATTCAGTCGCTGAAAATCAAAGCATATGAAAATGAAATTGACAAGCAGCGCCTGAAATTATCCTATTACCAGATGCAAATCAAGCCGCACTTTTTCATCAATGCTTTGACAACTATATCAAATATGGAGAGGTTAGGCCGTACAGACGATTTGCAGGCATTTCTCTTTCACTTGTCCACGCATGTCCGATTCCGTATGCAGCCAAGCTTCACCACTGTCACGGTTCAGGATGAGTTGAGTTTCATTGAAAACTACATACTTATGCAGAATATGCGTCAGAATGTACCATACTCCTATATTATCGATTGCAGTTCCACCGCTGCTTCTGTTCAGATTCCTCCTTTTGTGATCTATAACTTTGCTGAAAACGTTGTAAAGCATGCAACGAGGAAGCGTCTGGCAGTCACATTGTTTGTCCATGCAATGATATCAGTGGAAGATAACGCACAACGTCTTCATGTGACCATTGAAGACAACGGAGAAGGCATCAATCAGCAGACATTAGATATGCTGGCTTGTAGCTGTCCAGATGAAACTGGCAAGCATATCGGCGTGTGGAATACAAGACAGCAATTGTCCCTCTTTTATCATGATGATTTCCGTCTGACCTTCCAACGCTCGGATTTAGGAGGATTGAGGGTTGACCTTCTGCTTCCAACCACAGCGCAAGAATGGGAGGTTCATTGATGAAGGTTCTATTGTTTGATGATGATGAAAGCACCGTTACCATGCTTCGTCAATCAATTAGCTGGGATAGGTTTGGCATCGATTCCTTTGTTTCTGTCTTTCATATTAATGAAGCGAAAGAAGCCTTTCTAACCAACGGACCAATTCACCTCATGATTCTTGACATTGAAGCTCCCGGCGGCACAGGGCTTGATTTGCTAAAATGGACCCGTATGATGCATTATCAAACGCAGTGTGTTTTTTTGACCAGTCATGCAGATTTTGCTTACGCACAACAAGCGATTGAGTTAGGAGCATCAGGCTTCGTGCTGAAACTTTCTCCACTCTCCATTTTAGAGGAAGCTGTAGGACAGGCCATCGATAAAGTAAACCAGCAGATGGAGATCAACCGTCTGTCGTATTATAAAACCTGCTATGAAAGCAATCACGCAACAATGAAGGCCCTTTTTTGGAAGCGCTTGCTGTTACGTCAATATAGTCACGACAATATCGTACAGCTCATGCAAGAAATGCACCTGCAGATTGATTTGAATCATAACATTGGCCTGTGCGTTCTATCTTTTCTTCCCTTCGATCAAAATGACACCCAGGTGCAAGAGGCCTGTCAAAGAATACAAAATACTATGAGTCAACGGTTGAGCCTTCTCTCGTCGCAAGCCTGTGTCGTGTATGAAGATGGAGAGAGATACATGCTTTGGGGTGTCTTGCCGGTAGAAGAATCCGGGGTATCTATTGATAGTATTCTGCAGATGCTTAGACAACTGCTTTACGAGGATGATATATCTCCACATCCCTTGTTGGATAATGCAGTGGTCAGTCCTACCTGTCAATGCGATAATCTGTACAGGCAGCGTATGGCATGCATTGAACGAGTAAAAGATAATGTTGATAACAGTCATCAGGCAGTGCTTCTTGATCAGTCCACCAAGTCCAACCAGATCAACCGCATGCTGACATTACCGACGGAACGTTGGCAAGAACTCCTGCTGGATAATCAACCTGATGCACTGCTTAATGATATTATTTTATTCCTGAACGATTTGATCAGGCATCAGGCCATGAACCGAAGTGTACTGGCGAGTTTTTATACAGACTATATGCAGTTTTTGTTTTCGAGCCTTCAGAAGCAGTATTTGTCTGCTCACGATGTTTTTGCTTCAGACAGCCACTTGCAAAAGCAAGCGCCTTTATCTGTATATAACATGAAAAAATGGATTCATGTTTCCATCTCCAGGGCTGTTACCGCCATTTCTACAGCCAATGAGCATCATACCATCACTGACGAAGTGAAGGAATATATTGATCAGAATGCTTGCAATGATTTGTCCCGTAAAACCATCTCCGCGCATTTCTACATTAACGAAGATCATCTTTCACGTATTTTCAATAAGAAGTATGGAATGTCGATACCTCATTATATTACCCATGTTCGTATGGAAAAGGCAAAGCAGTTGCTTCGCCTGGGGCAGAGTGTCAGTGATGTTGCAATCGCAGTCGGGTATGATAATTTCTCCTACTTTTCCCAGTCATTCCGAAAAACTGTTGGTGTTACTCCTGCTGCTTATCGCCGGCAACTCAAGAAAAAGCAATCAGAAAAAGAATAGTTTTTGCCGCATATTTGACAGAATATTTGTGTCTGCCATTATATACTTTCATCAGGACGAGCGCAGAGATACGCTCACGATAGGAGGTATATCATGAAAAGGTTTGCTATTCGTTTCCTCGCAATGGTGATGTGTTGCACTATGCTTTTCGGGTTTGCTCCCTCGTCCGTTCTGGCGAATGAAGTGGAGAGAATCACCGTTGTAACATTGAGTATGGGCGAAATACCACGGGACTTTGATGAAGTCGTAGCCGCGCTCAACACCTTGACACGCGAAAAAATTGGTATTGAGGCAGACATTCAAATGGTCAATCTGGCTACCTACACCGAAACCATCAATGTCATGCAGGCCGGTGGCGATCCCATGGATCTATTCTGGCTCCCTGTGGATGTTAGTCTTAGCACGCTGGTTGCACAGAAGCAGGTTGCACCTGTGGACGAACTGCTGGAACAATATGGCCAGGGAATTCTTGAGGCTTTAGGTCAGCTGATCCACTATGCCCCCATCAATGGAAAAACCTATGCCATTCCATTCAACGGCAATAAGGCTTACACCGGTAATATCGTTTGCCGGAAAGATATCTGTGATAAGTATGGTATTAATTTGGATGAAATCACTTCCTACGAGGATTTAGGAGCGGTATTCGAGATCATTCGGAACAATGAACCGGATCTGGTTCCCCTTGTTCCTGAGAATCGCAGCGTGATTGCGGGATATAATATGATAGGTACAGGCATCACAGAATTCGATGCTCTCGGTGATTCACTGGGCGTTCTCATGAATGGTAAGGGTTTCACTGTGCAGAATCTGTTTGAAACAGATGAGTACAAGCAGCTGCTGGATACCCTCCATGATTGGTATGTAAAGGGCTATATCATGCAGGATGCCGCAACCACATCTGAGGTCGGTTCCGTCATGTATCTGCAAGGCAAAGCCTTCGCCTATATGAACATTGACGCTTTGACAGACAATACAAAGGCCATCGAACATATCGGTATTACCAATCAGGGTATTCCCACCTACGCGAAGGCCCTTACGCTGCCCATCATTACATCCAAGTCCGGTTTCTTCTCCATGGGGCTCAACTCTCGCAGCAGTCATAAAGAAGCAGCAATCAAGTGGCTCAATCTGTTCTACACCGACAAGGAAGCCGTGAATTTGATTTATAATGGCATTGAAGGCAAGCACTATGTGAAGAATGAAAACGGAACCATCAGCCGGGCAGAAGGACAAGAAGGTGCAGCCAGCGGCTGGGATACGCCCTTCTGCTGGATGTTTGGCAACTCGGCGCTTGCCTATACCTTTGCCGCAGAGTCTGATGATCCAGAGTTCCGCGCGAAGTTCGTTGCACAGAACAAGGCCGCCCAGTATTCTCCCGCCTTTGGTTTCACCTTTGATATTGAGCCGGTGAAGATTGAATACTCCGCTGTGTCCAATGTGCTCAGCAAATATCGTGTGGCTCTTGAAACAGGCAGCGTGGATCCCGCTGATGTGCTTGGCAGTTTCCTAATGGAACTGGAATCTGCCGGTGTGAATACAATCCTTGAGGAAAAGCAGCGCCAGTTGGATGCTTGGGTTGCCGAAAATGCCAAATAATTGAAATTTCCCGGAGCGGGTCTGCTGAACCGCGGACCCGCTCGATTTATGTTTCCATGAGAGGTAAAAAAGATGAGTAGCAAACGCAAAACAATGATTTCTATGTATGCCCTCATGTTACCTGGTTTAGCCTACTTCTTGATCAACAACTATCTGCCCATGTGCGGTGTCTTCATTGCGTTCAAATCCATTGACTATTCCGTGGGAATTTTCCAAAGTCCCTTTATCGGCCTGAAGAATTTCGACTTTCTGTTTCGAACTCCCGATGCACTGCTTATCACAAGAAATACGCTTCTGTACAATCTGATGTTCATCGTCATCAGTATTGTGATGGGTGTCATCGTAGCGGTTTTTTTGAACGAAATCAGAACGAAATTGTGTCGAAATCTGTGCCAAACCGCATTGCTTCTTCCTCAGCTTGTATCCATGGTGATCGCAAGTTATCTTGTCTATGCTTTTTTATCCAGCGAAAATGGTTTTCTCAACAAGTCAGTATTGCCTGCACTTGGCATGAAATCCATCAGTTGGTATACGACGCCTGCTCCCTGGCCCTTTATTCTGTTAATTGTACAGCAATGGCATTCTCTCGGCATGAACACAATTATTTTTCTTGCCTCCATTCTTGGAATTGACAGAGCCCTTTACGAGTCTGCAGAACTGGATGGTGCAGGAAAGTGGAAACAGGTCTGGTACATTACACTGCCCTGCCTGAAGTCCACCGTGATTGTGCTGTTCATGATCAGTCTTGGAAAAATTTTTTACTCGGATTTCGGTCTTTTCTATCTGATCCCGCAAAACTCAGGTATGCTATATGATGTAACCTCTACCCTCGATACCTATGTATACCGTGCTTTAATGAAGCTAAATGATATTGGCATGTCCTCCGCAGCGGGACTATATCAATCCGTCGTTGGTTTTATCCTTGTGCTGTCTGTAAATCTATTACTTCGAAAGGTCGATCCTGAAAACGCAATGTTCTGACAGATAATCTATTGAGGAGATGAGTCCGTATGAAAAAGAGTGATCTTGGTTTTCGAAGCATTGCGCATTTTTGCGTCATTTTTCTTTCACTCCTGGCGTTGACCCCCTTTGTACTACTGATATCCTCTTCGTTTACCTCGGAACGGGCTCTCATTGCCGATGGATATCGCTTTTTCCCAAAGGAATTCAGCCTGGAAGCTTATCAATATATCAGCTCCAATTCAGATACAATAGCTCATGCATATCTGGTTACGATTTTCATTTCATCGTTGGGTACAGCTGCTAGCCTTGCATTTACTTCCATGCTTGCCTATCCACTTTCAAGAAAGGATTTCACGCATCGCCGGGTTTTCTCGTTTCTTGTTTTTTTCACTATGCTCTTTAACGGAGGCTTGGTTCCTTCCTATATTATGTGGACACAATTAGTTGGTATCAAGAACACCTACTGGGCATTGCTGCTTCCTAATCTGCTTATGAATGCCTTTCATGTGATCCTGGTCAAGAATTACTTTTCTACCAGCATTCCAGAAAGTATTATTGAAGCATCCCGCATAGACGGTGCTTCTGAAATTCGCATTTTTATCAGCATTGTTCTTCCACTTTCCAAGCCAATTATGGCCACTATTGGTCTGATGACGCTTCTTCGCTATTGGAATGATTGGACAAACGGTTTGTATTTCGTTACCAAACAAAAGTATTTTAGCATTCAAGTCCTGCTGAACAATATTATGCAAAATATCCAGTTTCTTCTTAATTCCAGCAGTCTGCCTGGAGCAAATGTAAAGGTAACCAGTATTCCAAGCGCATCTGTACGAATGGCTATCGCTGTTCTTGGAATTCTTCCGATTGTCATCGTTTTTCCCTTCTTCCAGAAGTATTATATCAAAGGCATCGCCCTTGGCAGCGTAAAAGGCTGACATTCTCGCTGCATCATTACTGTTATGCAGAGATAAGAATGATGAGATAATAGCGTTATGAACCTGTTAATCATACTCTTTTTCATGCGTCTCCATCACTCGTAGTATTATTTCCCACTCGCGTTCATTCTTGCTTTTCTGAATATCGCGTAATAAGAAAGGTGGATTGCATTCATGAAGTATTGCATTGTCTTCTCTTTACTATGCTTGCTATTTGGTTTATTGATGCCAAGAGGCGCTCATGGTGCCATTAAGTCCAACGCGACCGATACTTCTTGCTGGACGCAGGAAACCAGTATGATGCCCGCTACCCAGAGGGTTTAATCGCGTGGCTGATAAATGATAATCATGTTGATGTGAAGTAAATGCATTGATCATCTTCCTCCATGCTTGTTGGATATAGTGACAAAGAGCCAGAGAGAAATATGGACTGTTCCCTGACCAACGGGCAATGGAAAAAAGAGACCTCCTGTTGTAGAATAGAAGCTACGACAGGAGGTGGTACTGTCAACCTTTATGCGCAAAATAGTTAGCAGGCAGTGAAAGAAAAGAGTCATTATGCAATGGAGAAATCGCCGAGAGCAACCTCGTTTGGCGCTTCAGCGGAAGCAAATGTCGTGGTCATCCGGTATCTTCCGTTTTTCCTTGCAACGCTTGCGAAAATTTGGAATAACACGATGGACAGGGTCGAAAATCGGCATTTTCCTGTTGTATAAATCGTGCTTACGCAAAGATATAAAGTCATACGTTCCTGTCCTTTTGCGCCGCTTACAGACGGGAAACCCCAAAATATTCAACCCTAAATTGTACAAAAATCTATCCCTGCATACATGATAACCACACCGCCAGCCTTTTTTGTCTGCGAACGCTGACAAAATCACTGGCGGCTTTCCTTTTGCCCACAAACGCGACACGTTGCCCCACGTTGTGGCTTCACCCTCTCGTAACCGCTCAATAATCCCGCGCCCTGACAAACCTCACTAATCGTGCGATACTTATCCATAGTACTTGAAAAACTGGAATCCAGAAAAACAAGCAAACTTGAAAAACTATGGAGAGAAGCACATGACAATACCAGAAGCAAAGCGAATCACAAGGATGAACGAGTGGAGACAGCTGATTCATGAGCGGCAGCAGAGCGGTCTAAGCGTGCGAGCATGGTGCCTGCAGAACGGGATTCGGGAGAACGGCTACTATTACTGGTTGAGAATCATCCGGAGAGAAGCCCTTCGTGAGACGGAGAACAGGAGCGGTGCGCTTGTCAGAGTAGAACCGGAAAAGCTGGCGGTTGAGACCGTATCTCCCCAGCCCTCCTCCGGGGGAATCGTGATTCGGACGCACGGCGTGGAAGCCGAGTTTCCGTCGGGAACGGATATTGGGATGCTCGCGGCGTTCGTAAAAGCGATCAGCCATGCTTGATTTCAGCCACGTCCAGAACTACTACATCGCCTGCGACTATACGGACATGTGCAAGCAGATAGACGGCCTGGCCGCGCTGGTACAAACCAGTTCGGCAGAGAAATGGACGAGACGTCGCTCTATCTGTTCTGCGGAAAGCGGGCAGATCGCATCAAGGCGCTGTATTGGGACGGCACGGGATATATCCTGCTGCACAAGCGCCTAACGGAGAAACGGTTCCAATGGCCACGAGATGAAGCGGAGCTGAAAAAGCTCACACAGCAGGAGTTCCGCTGGCTCATGGAGGGGCTGTCCATTACGCAGACGAAAGCGTTTGTTCCGGGAAAGCCCGGAACCGTCTGCTGAAAAAAGCCCGTGATTATCTGAAAAAATGTGAGGAAAACCAAAAGGATTTTGCCCCTTCATGTCGAATTGAATAGACATGAAGGGTGGTGAAAGCGGCATGGAGCAAATGGAAATCCTTCTTGCAATTCAGCAGCAGCTGACCATACTGCAAAGCACCATCGATACGCTCAGGGAACAGAGCCGACAAAAGGATGAGGAGATTGAGCGGCTCCGGCAGATCATCCTGAATCTGCAGCGTGCCTAATTTGGACAGCGCAGCGAGAAGAGGACGTACGTCCTGGACAACGGGAATCAGCAGCTCAGCCTGTTCGATACGCCGGAGAAACCGGAGGAGACGCCAGCGCCGGATCCTTCGCAGAATCAAGAAAAGGAAATCCGCGTCTCCGGTCACAGCCGGAAGAAAAAGCGCACGCTGGAAGAGCTCTGTGCATCGCTGCCTGTAGAAGAGAAAATCGTGGATCTGCCGGATGACGAAAAGGGGAACGCCAACGGACATGCACTGGTCTGCATCGGGCAGGAGTATATCCGTACAGAGCTGGTGCTGGAACGCGCCAAAGCGAGCCTGTGAAAAAAACTCTGTAAAAGATGAAAACCAAGGCCTTCTGTGATAAG
>CAMDVP010000100.1 GCA_945877525.1 uncultured Clostridia bacterium
GGAGGGAGAATATCTTTCTCATGGTTGCTCATTCCTCGCTTGTTCGGATGGTAAGGGATCACGCTTCATATTCGCGGGCGTCACGCCGTTTTCCTGCCTCGCAGGAGGATGGCCAGCGCGACGGCGCTTGCCAGCACCGCAGGTCAGCGTCAGCAGCAGGGCCGCCAGCAGGAGGGAAAAGGCCATGGCGAAGCGGACAGTCAGTCTGTTCATCATGGATTCTCCTTTCGTCAGGGAAAAAGGCCGCGGATGAGGCTGGATATACAGAGATATTATAAGGTTTTTCCGAAAAATTTGCAAGGAAAAACCGCGCAAAACCATATCGCCGGCCCTTTGGCCGTCCTTCGCGCATCCCCATCCCTGTTGGGAGCAAAAAAGGGAAACAAGCCTGCGCGCCTGTCTCCCCTGTTGATGCCGTTTATCCCTCCAGCGTGTGCCGGTCGGCAGGGCCGTCGGCCTGGGAGGAACGAATCTTGTGCTCGGTTTTCACCCAATGCTGCTGGTGCCGCCACAGGCACAGCCCCACCACCTGGCTGATGGCGCCCACGGCCATGTTTGCCACAAAGCTGACCAGCATCATGGGCAGCGTGCGCCACTGGAAGCGGATGCCGTTGTCCATCCAGTCCGACAGGTAGAACAGCCCGAAATAGCTGTACAGGAAGATCAGCACCCCCAGCACCTGGCTGAGCACCGAAGTGTTCTGCGCGGCATGGTTGAAGCCGGGGAGCATCAGCAACAGGGTACACAGCATCATCACAATGGTCACCAGATAGGTGCTCAGGCTGTACATGTACAGGAACACGCTGACAAACTCCCCAAAGCGCAGCTTGCCCGTGAACAGCTGCCGGAACAGCTTGCCGGTGTTGCGCAGGGCCACAAACCAGTGGCCCTGGGCCCAGCGGGTTTTCTGCCGCACGGAAGCCCGGAAGCTGGTGGGCTTTTCATCATACACCCGGGTATTGTGGTTCCACAGAATGCGCCGCCCGTCCAGGGTGGCCTCCACCTGAATTTCAATGTCCTCCGTCAGCGAGGCGGTGGTCCAGCCGCCACGCTCCTTCAGATAGCTGGTGGTGATGGCATAGCCCGTGCCGCCCACCGAGCAGTTCAGCCCCTGGCGGTGCTTGGCCAGCTGGAAAAAGCGGTTGGTCACGGTATAGCTGGTATAGTAGAACCAGGCCACCGCGCCGGACTTGTTCTTCGCGCCCAGGTAGCACTGGATCAGGTCAGGCCGGCCCTTGTCCAGGAACTGGCTGTTCACCTCGCGGAACATGTTGGTGTCCATCAGGTTGTCCGCGTCGAAGATCATCAGCAGATCATAGCGCGCCGCATAGTCTCCCAGCGCCTCCAGGGCGGCCTTGAGAGCAATGGGCTTGCCGGTGGGGGCGTCGGGGCCGTCCTTCTCATGCACCAGCACATTGGCGCCCAGGCTCCTTGCCACCTCGGCGGTGCCGTCGGTGCAGTTGTCCGCGATGATGTAAAAATCATACAGCTCGGCAGGATAGTCCATGGCCTGCAGATTGCGAATCATGTCGCCGATGACCTTTTCCTCGTTATGGGCGGGCACCAGCACCAGAAAACGGGATTCAGGCTCGTGATCCTGATAGTCCCTGGTGTCCCTCCTGAAGCCGAAAACCGTCAGGTACAGCTGATAGATCAGCATAACCGTCAGCCACACGCCGCCCACGGCCAGGCAGCCCTCCATGATGACTTGAAGCACCTGCAAGGGTCGTTCCTCCTATGTGCCATTTTTCAGGCTTTATCGATGGTACATCCGCCGATGAACTCCCTTTCCAGGGAAAGCGGCGGGATTTCATCCAGCATACCCGGGTCAATGGCCGAAAAGTAATTCAGGGTTTTGCACAGCCGCCGCGCCAGCAGATACTGCGGGCAGTCCGGCGGCACCTCCCGCAGCAGGGCGGAGGCAAAGTATTTCAGCACGGGCAGCTCATAGTGCAGCGCCGTATTGAACACGCTGTCCGCCTGCTCCTGCCAGGGGAAAATCCAGGCTTCCTCTCCCCGGCGAACGCTGGGCCACATGGCCAGGGTTTCCTCGGGCATGGTGCCGCGGAACTGGTGGTCGCGCACAATGCGCCGCAGCAGCCGCACGTCGGTGGTGCGGATGCGGTTGTGGTCGTCGAGGTTAATGCAGGTCAGGGCGCTGACGAACACGCGGTGGATCACCGTCTGGGGCAGGCCCTCGCTGAGAAGCGGGTTCAGCCCGTGGATGCCCTCGATGATGATGATGTCCTCCGGCCCAAGGCGCAGCCTGTCGCCCGTTTCCTCCCGCCTGCCCCGCACAAAGCTGAACCGGGGTACCTCTACCTGCCCGCCTTCCAGCAGCTGCTGAAGCTGGCGGCGCAAAAGCGGCACATCCAGGGTGTGGATGCTCTCCAGGTCCACCGAGCCGTCCGCCTCCCGGGGCAGGGTGTCCCGGTCCAGGTAGTAATTGTCCAAGCTCACCTGCACCGCGCGCCGGCCCAGCACCCGCAGATGGATGCCCAGCCTGCCCGCAAAGGTGGTTTTCCCGCTGGAGGACGGCCCCGCCACCAGCACAATCCGCTTGCCCCCGGCCACAATCTGGTCGGCAATGGTGGCAATAGCCTTGTCGTGCAGCGCCTCGTTGACGCGGATGAAGGCGCGCATCTGATGCCGGGCCATCAGGTCGTTCAGGTCGGCGGCGTTGAGCACGCCCAGAATCTCGCACCACCTGGCCGACTGGCTGAACACCTGCAGGTGCTTGGGCCGGTCAACATAGGCGGCGGGGGTATCGGGCTGCTCCGCGGTGGGCAGCAGCAGCACAAAGCCGCCCTCGTGGGGATGCAGGGCAAACACGCTCACATAGCCCGTGGAGGGCGCCATGGCCCCGTAGAAATACTCCCACATGCCGCCGCAACCGTACATGCGGAAGAAGGAGAAGGGCCGGTAGCGCAAAAGCGCCACCTTGTCCTCCTGGCCGTCCGCGGCGAAATACTGAACCGCGTCCTCCTTCTGCCAGGTTTTCTTTTCAAAAGGCAGATCCTGCGCCGTCAGCTCCCGCATCGTCCGCTCCGTCTGCGCAACCTGCTCCGGCGTCAGCGGTGCGCCGGGCAGGCGGACAAATACGCCGTGCCCCACGGAATACTCGATGCGCACCTGCCGCCCCGGCTGGGTGCGGCGCAGCGCCAGCAGCATCACAAAGCGCAGCGAACGCTCATAGATGCGCCGTCCCTCATCGTCCCGCAGGGTCAGGGGCTTCAGCGCGCAGCTGCCCGGCGCCGTGTCACCAAGCTCCAGCACCTGTCCGCCGCACTGCGCGGCCAGCACGCGCCGCGAATCGCCGCATGCCTCCGCCATGCACCGGGCCACGGTGCTTCCCTCGGGAACGCTGATTTCCCTGCCGTCCACAGTCACCCTCATCTACGCTTCACCCCGCTTTGACACTCATTTCAATCATGGCATCCGTTCTTGAACACAATGTGAAATTTGCACGAACAAACAGCGTCTGTCAGTCCTCAAAGGGCATGCTGGTGCGGTCGGCCAGGAGCAGCTCCTGCTCCGGGTCCGGAAGGGCGCCATGCTCCTCCAGATAGCGGGCCTGCTCCTGTTCCACCTGCAGGCGCTTGGTATGCACATAGGCGCGGTTCATGGCGGTGGCCTTGCTGACGGTCATGTTCATCAGGCGTTTGCCGTCCTCCATGGGAAAAAACCGCAATCGGATCATCAGGCTGCCGTGGTGGGGACAGGCGGACAGGCCGATATACTTGTCGGCGCACTGGCGGACATAGCCGTCCTCCAGGGCGGTTTTCTTGCCGCACACAGGGCAGCGGGGCTGGGCAGCCGTTTCGCTGGCCATGGCCTCCGTCATGGAGGCGAAGGTTTCGCCCTTTGTCTGGCGGCTGCGGTGTCCCGCATGAATCAGCTGCCTGGGCTGCTGGGGATAGCGCAGCACCGCGGCGGGATCGGGCATTTTGGCAAAGACCAGCGCGGTATAGTAGGCGTCGTTGAGGGCGTTGTGGAAAAAGCGTTCCTCATCCGGCTCAATGTCCAGCATTTCCATGGCGGCCTTGAGCCCTTTGCGGTCGCGGCACTTGTACACGTCGCTGAACAGGCGCTGGATGTCGCACAGGGGCGGCAGAGCTACCTTGCAGTCGAAAAAATCCATGTTCTGCTTCAGCACGCTCACATCGTCGCAGCCCCAGGTCAGCAGGGCGTAGTCCTCCCCGCACCACGCGGCAAACTGATCCATGGCCTCCAAAAAGGTGGGGGCGTCGGCCAGCTCATCGGGGCCCAGCTGGGTCATCTTGCGGATGCGGGGGTGAATCTTCACATAATGCACGGGCCTGATGGGGATGGAGATGCTGTCGCACACCTCCAATTGCTCGTTCAGCTTCACCGCGCCGATCTGGATCATTTCAAAAATCAGCCTGTCCCCCACCTGGCGGTACACCGCGCTGTCATAGGACATGGGCTGGTTCCATTCCAGGTCAATCACAATATACTGCATAGAATCTCCTTTTAGTATCCTCCCCGGGCGGCGCTGTATCCCGCCAGCGCGCCGGTGGACCAGGCAATTTGCAGGTTGTACCCGCCTGTATGCGCATCCACGTCGATCATCTCTCCGGCAAAATGCAGCCCGGGCAGCAGTCTGCTTTCCATGGTGGCGGGGTTGATTTCCTTCACCGTCACACCGCCGCGGGTCACGATGGCCTCCTCCATGGGGGCCAGGCGGCGCAGCGGAATGGGCAATGCCTGCAGGGTATCCCGCAGCCGCTCGCGCTCCTCGCGGGTAATCTGACAGCAGGGCTTGCCTCCATCTACCCCGCACACCTCCGGAAAAAGCTCCGCCATTCTGCCGGGAAGCAGCCCCGGCAGCACATTGCGCAGCTGCTTTCGGCTTTGCTCCTCCAGGTCGCGCTGAAGCCGCGCGTCCAGCTGCTGGGGGGTAAGCCCCGGCTTCAGGTTCAGCGTAACCTCCGCCTGGGACAGATCCTCCGGCAGATGGCTGCTCATGGTCAGCGTCAGCGGGCCGGAAATACCGAAATGCGTGAAGAGCATCTCTCCAAGTTCGCTGTACAGCACCTTTTTCCCCCTGCGGAGGGTAAGCGTCACGTTCTTCAGCGACAGCCCCTGCAGCCGGCAGGGCCAGTCCGCCGCCGTTTCGATGGCGTTCAGCACCCCGGACAGCGGCTGGATGCTGTGCCCGGCGGACTTCGCCAGAGTATAGCCGTCGCCGTCAGAGCCTGTCATGGGGTAGGTTTTCCCGCCGCAGGCCAAAATCACCGCGTCCGCGGGAATGGTTTCGCCGCCCTCCAGCCGAACGCCGCAGACACGACCGTCTTCATGCCGCAATTCCTTCACCCGGCTGTTCAGCCGCACCTCCACCCCCGCCTGCTGCAAAAGCCGCGCCAGCGCGCGGTTCACATCGCTGGCCTTCTCCGAGCGGGGAAACACCCGCCGCCCGCGCTGGGTTTCCACCGGGCAGCCGGCCTCCTCCAGCAGGACCATCATGTCCTGCGGGGAGAAAAAGCTCAGCGCACTGTACAGGAAGCGCGGATTGCGGGGCACCTCCCGGAGAAACTCGTCCAGAGTGCAGTCGTTGGTCAGGTTGCAGCGGCCCTTGCCGGTGATGTAAACCTTCTTGCCCAGCTTCTCGTTGCGCTCCAGCAGGGTGACCTGCGCGCCCTCCCGGGCCGCGAAAAGCGCCGCCAGCATGCCGCCCGCGCCGCCGCCGACCACCGCCGCCTTACGCATGATGTCCCTCTTCCTCCAGATAAATCTCGTAGGTGTCCCAAATGGTCTCCAGCTTGCGGAAGTGCTCGGTGAGCGCCTCCTTGCGGTGCAGGCCCAGGGACACCAGCAGGGCGTTGATCAGGCTCAGGGGCGCGGCCAGGGAATCCACGAAGGAGGCCATGTCGGTGTGGGCCATCAGGCACACATCGGCAATGTCCCGAAGGGGCGACATGGGTCCGTCGGTGATGGCCACCACCTGCGCGCCGCAGCGCTTGGCAAAGCGCATGCCCTCCAGGGTGCGGGTGGAGTATCGTGGAAAGCTGATGCCCACCAGCACGTCGTCCTCCCGCAGCATGGCGATTTCCTCAAACACGTCCGTCGCGCCGCTGGACACCAGATGTACGTTGTCAAACATATAATGAAGGTAATACCCCATGAACTGCGCCAGGGGGGCAGCGGAGCGCAGGCCCATCACATAGATGGCCTTGGCCTGCAGAAGGCGCTGCACCACATCCTCAAACACCTGGGCGTCCATGCCCTCCAGGGTGGCCCGCAGGTTCTGCATGTCGCTTTTCAGCACAAAGGGCAGCACCGCATGGGGCTCGATTTCCGTGGCCATTTCAAAGCGCTGGTTGGCCGTCAGCCGGTGGCTGACCAATTCCTGCAGCGAGCGCTGCAGCTGGGGATAGCCCTCATAGCCCATGGCGGAGGCAAACCGCACCACCGTGGATTCGCTCACCCCCACGCTTTCGCCCAGGCGGCTGGCCGTCATGAACACCGCCTTGTCATAATGCTCGACGATGTACTGGGCAATCTTGCGATGGCCCTTGCTCAGCCGCTTGCCGGACTGGTTCAGCCGGTCGATCATATCCTGCATATCCTGCATGGTTCCACCATCATTTCCGACACATGCCGGAGCCTGCACGGCCCGTACAAATGCCTGTTGTGTAAAAGCACCGCCCCTCATTATACGGGAGGACGGTGCTTTTTGCAAGTGTTCTTGCGAAAAGTTGCATTTTTTAGGCAGAAATGCAACTTCCGGCCATCAAATCGCCCCCAGCGTCCATGCCAGGAATAGCAACAGCCCCAGCATGCCCACGTTGAGCAGGGTGAACGCGCAAAGATACCTTCCCTTCTCCGCGCCCGCGTACGCCCCGTAGAGCTTGAAGGAAATCAGACTGGCCAGAGACGCCACCAGCGTGCCCAGACCGCCCAGGTTCACCCCCAGCAGCAGCGCCTCCGCATCCCTGGTAAAGGAGGCCAGCAGCAGGCAGGCGGGCACGTTGCTGATGACCTGGCTGGCCAGCAGCGGCGCAAGCAGCGGCTGCCGCGCCGTCACGCCCTCCAGCCACAGGCGCAATGGCTCGTTGGCCCGGATGGAGGACACAAACACAAAGAAGCACACAAAGGTGCCAAGCAGCGCGTAGTCCACCCGGCGCAGCACCTGCCTGTCCAGCGCCAGCGTACCCGCCAGCACCGCCGCGGCCGCGGCCCAGGGCGGGAGTACCTTCGCCACCGCCAGCAGCGCCGCCGCGCCCAGCACCCCGTACAGCACGGCCAGACGGCGGGGAACAGCCTGTTTCTCCCCCGAAAAGCTTCGCACTGGCGAAGGGGAAACCGCCAGTGACAGCCCCAGGAGTATCAGCAGGCTCAGGGCCGCGTAAGGCCAGGTGATGCGGGGAAAATCCGGCAGGGTCAGCCGCCCGCTGGCATAAAGATACAGGTTCTGCGGGTTGCCGATGGGGGTTACCATGCTGCCCAGGTTGGCCGCGACGGTCTCCAGCACCACCGTGAGGATCACATCCCGCTGAGTCGCATCCTGCATCAGCAGCAGCGTAAAGGGCACCAGCGTCAGCAGCGCCACATCATTGGTGGCCGCCATGGACAGGAAAAAGCATGCCCCCGTCAGCGCCATGCCCAGGCTGCGAAAGGTGTGCAGCCGCCTCGTCAGCGCCGCGCCCAGCCGGTCAAACAGCCCCATGCTCCTCAGCCCTGCCACCACCGTCATCAGGGTAAACAGCATCAGCAGGGTCGAGGTATCAATGCCCTCCAGGGTGTGCCGGCCCGGCGGGGCAATCAGAAAGGAAAGCAGCGCCGCCGCAAGAGATATGCCCAGCACCGCTTCCCTGCGGAAAAAGGCCGCCGCGCGTCTCATACCGTCCGCCTCTTTCCCGTCAGCTGGCTGAGCGTAATCCGCCATACGCCGGTGATTTCCAGCGTTTTGTCGTTCACAGGCACATCCCCGTAGCCGCAATGCTTCAATATCAGCTCCAGCCCGTGGCGGGCTTCCTCTCCCGCGACGATTTCAGCCCTGCCAAAGCCGATCACGCTCTCATACTGGCAGGTGACGCTGCTGCTCGTCCTGGCATAGCCAAGGAACCGGTCGGCCTCCACGCATACGCGGTGATCCCGGGCCAGCAGGTCGTGGCGCAGCCCCTCCCGCGCGCCATGGACATACAGATATACCCGCTCATCCTTCTCTTCCCAGCCGAAGGAAAGCGGCACCACATAGGGGTAGCTGTCGCTGCAAAGCGCCAGTCGGATAGTTTCGCATCCGTCCAGCACCCGCAGAATTTCTTCAGGGGTTTTCAGTGCGCGGTCCATTCTGCGCATGTGCATTTCCTCCTTTGAGCTTCTCCCGGACAATGGCGGCGGCCTTTTCCACGGCGGTGGGCAGAGCCAGCGCGTCCATCTCCTCCGCCGTCACAAAGCGCCAGCCCTCCGGCGCGGTTTCTTCCTTAACATGCATCAGGTAAATGCGCATGCGCCACACCTGGTGGGTAAACACATGCCTTGACTCTCCTGCCGCCTCCGGTACGGAAGCCGTCAGCCCCAGCGCGCGCCGCACCAGCCCCGGCAGCCGCCCCGGAGCGTGATGCTCCTCCAGCATGGGAAACACCCACAGCCCCTGGAGCATGCGCTCGGTGCGCTGCCGCATCAGCACCCGATTGCCGGAGAAAAGCAGACACAGATCATAGTCAATGTTCCGGGGCGGATTCTTGCGGGGCAATTCGGGCAGGTCCTCCGCGTCCCCCGCATGATACGCGTCGCACAGCGCCGCCACAGGACACCCCTCGCAGGAGGGCGTTCCCGGCACGCACACCGTCGCGCCCAAATCCATCATTGCCTGATTGAAGTCTCCCGGGCGAGTCTTCGGCACCAGCGCCGCCGCCTCCCGCTGCAGCCTTCTGCGCACCGAGGGCACGCCCACGTTTTCCCGGATACCCCGCACCCGGCTGACTACGCGGATCACGTTGCCGTCCACGGCGGGCACCTGCTGGTCAAAGGCAATGCTGGCAATGGCCCCGGCGGTGTATTCCCCGATGCCGCTGATTTTCTTCAGCGTGTCCACGCTTTGCGGCAGCTCGCCCCCATATTCCGCCATCACCTGCTGCGCGCCCCTGTGCAGGTTGGCCGCCCGGCGATAGTAGCCCAGCCCTTCCCACAGCTTGAGCACCTCGTCCTCCGGCGCATCGGCCAGCGCCTCCACGGTCGGAAAGCGGCTAAGAAACCGTTCATAATAGGAAAGCACCGTTTCCACCCTGGTCTGCTGGAGCATGGTTTCAGACACCCAGGTGTGATAGGCGTTATGAATGCCCCGCCAGGGCAAAGCGCGGGCATGAGCGTCGTACCAGGAAAGCAGCAGATCGGAAAAGATATCGGGCATGGTTCAGCCTCCTAACCGACCTATTGTACCATGCCGAAGGAAAAAAGGCCAGCAAAATCCGATTTCTTTAAAATCCAGCGAAATATTTTGATATTTGCATGTAATCCTATGTATTTGGAGATTATTTCCGCTTTTTGAGCAGCATACCAGTTGCGTTTCCCCCTAAAATGCCGTATAGTAGCACCGTAATCGTTAGCACTCGTCATGAGTGAGTGCTAACAAGCCTTAAGCAAAAAGTCAGGAGGAAATGCAATCATGACCGTGAAGCCTTTGGGTGACCGCGTTGTCATCAAGAATGTGGAAGCAGAGGAAACCACCAAGTCCGGCCTGATCCTTACCAGCGCCGCGAAGGAAAAGCCCCAGATGGCCGAAGTGCTGGCTGTGGGCCCCGGCGGTATGGTGGACGGCAAGGAAGTCGTCATGCAGGTGCAGGTTGGCCAGAAGGTGATCTATTCCAAGTATGCCGGCACCGAGGTCAAGGTGGACGGCGAGGAACTCATCATCGTGCGCCAGAGCGATATTCTGGCCGTGGTGGAGTAAGCCGCTTATCCGAACTTGTTATCAGAGCATGAAGTGTAAAGGAGTCTGAGCAATTATGGCAAAGCAGATTCAGTATGGCGAGCAGGCTCGCCGCAGCCTTGAAAAGGGCGTGAACGCCCTGGCCGATACCGTCAAGATCACCCTGGGCCCCAAGGGCCGCAACGTGGTGCTGGACAAGA
>CAMDVP010000101.1 GCA_945877525.1 uncultured Clostridia bacterium
GCAAAACCCTGGAACGCCGCCTGGCCCATGGCGGCGGACACACCGGCTGGAGCCGCGCGTGGATTATTCATTTCTATGCGAGGCTTCTGGACGGAGAAAAGGCCGGGGAGCATATTCGCCTTCTGCTGGAGCGCTCCACCCTGCCCAATCTGCTGGACAACCATCCCCCCTTCCAGATTGACGGCAACTTTGGCCTGACCTCCGCCATCGCGGAGATGCTTGTGCAAAGCCACGAGGGCTTCCTGCGCCTTGCCCCGGCGCTGCCGCCGGCCTGGCCGGATGGGGAAATCACCGGCCTTCGGGCCCGGGGCGGCTATCAGGTGGATCTGTCCTGGCACGCGGGTAAGCTGACACGGGCCGTCATTACGGCATCGCACGCGGGCGAGGTGCGCCTGTGGGACGGGCGGCGAATCCCCCATGCCGCCGGAGAGAAGATTGTGCTGTGACAGGCAGCAAATGAAAAACGCCCGCGGGAAGCATCCTTCGGGGCGTTCAGACAATCAACAAACCTATGGGTGGCGTCGGAGGGCCCGCAGGCTCTTCGACTTCAGATCGAAAACCGGCGACATGCGCGGCGGTTTTCGTGCGATTTCGTCAGAAATCGCTTCCTTACACGAACGAACGGCCGGGAGAACGGCTTGCCGTTCGACCAGTGAGGGAGTGCATAACCTCGACAAAGTGCCGAAGGCACTTTGTCGATACGTTAAGCGCCCCGCAGGCTGCAGCCTGCGGGGCGTTGCTTTATACTATTCTCAAATTCACCTGGCACATCTACTCGCGCCTTTTCCATTCAGGCGTTCGCTCATTCCACTCGACGTAGCGCTGCTACGCCTCGTTCCATTCCCGCTAGCCAGAATGAAAAATTCGCTTCGTATCTTGTGCCATTTTCATTTGAGAATAGTATTAGCTATATGCCGCGGAATTACTCCTCCGCATCCGCCATCAGCTCCTGGGCCTCGGCGGAGTAGGTGATGACTGCATCGGCCAGCCACTGCTCCATGGTCGCGCTGAACAGCTCGTCCTCCTTGGCGCTCAGCAGCTCCTCGCGGAGGGCGTTCTGGATTTCATCGGTCAGCTCCACGGGGCCGGCGGGCACGTCACGGGTGTACTGCACAATATGCACGCCATAACTGCCGACCACGGGCGCGGCCACGTCGCCCACATGATCCACCGAGAACGCCGCCTGCACAAACACGGGATCCCACAGAATGGAATCCATGTGCACGCTGTAGCCCAGGGACTTGTTCGGCTCCACCTCCATGCCGGGGTCCGTGCCGTACTCCGCCACCAGTTCGCTGAAGGGTACGCCCTGGGCCAGCTTTTCGTTGATTTCATCCACGGTGGGCTGCACGGAGTCCAGAATCGCCTGATAGGCTGCGTCCACCTGTTCCTGGGTCACGGGCGGCTCGGGGATTTCGGTGGGTTCGGCATCAGGCGCGGCGGTCGCCGCATCGCCGGTAAGCTCGGCGCCCTCTTCCTCGTCCTGCTGCTCCTCAAGGCGGGCGCTCAGGCTTTCATACTCGCCCATCAGATCGTCGCTGACCTCCAGAAGAATATGGGTCACGCCGCGGTAGCCCTCGGGAACATAGTAGGCGGTCTGTCCGTAATACTGGGTCATGTATTCATACATGGCCACGTCGTTCTTGTAGGTTTCCTCGTCGGCAGCCTCCTTTTCGTCAAAGCTCTGGCGGATATCCTCGTCCGTCACCACGGCGCCTTCGACCATGTATGCCTCCACCCTGTCCAGCACGGCGTTGTCAAAGGCGGTTTCCAGCATGATGGCCTCGGTATAGCCCCAGCCTTCCAGCATGGACAGCACGCTGATGCGGGCGGAAGCCTTCTCCTCGTCGGTGGATTCCTCTGTCAGGCCGCCATAGTAGGACACATAGGTATCAACGATTTCAGCCCACTCATCGGCGTTTTCCTTTTCAATTTCAGCCTTTTCCTCGTCAGTGAACTGATCCAGCCCCAGCTCTGCGGCCTTCTGTTCCATCAATTCCAGCTGCACGGCGTATTCCAGGGCATACTGGTTGATCCACTGCAGCATGCCTTCGTCAGAGGTGTCATAGCCGTACTGGGAGAAGGAATAGATCATGTTCTCGGCAATGCCGTCCACCGTGCCGCGGAGGATTGCCGCACCGTTGACGGTGGCCATCACATCATCGGGGTTGGCGGTGGCTTCGGGCTGGGAGGCTGTCTCTCCCTCGGCAAGGGCGGAGAGGCTGAGCGCCATCGTCAGCACCAGCGCCGTCAGAAGAGCCAGCAGACGTACCGTTTTTTTCATTCTGTTTACGATCCTTTCTCTCGCCCGCGTCCCGCGCAGGCTGCTTCTATTATGACACGCTTTTCCCGCAAACGCAACAAAAAGGCTGAAATTGTCACACAATATTCACCCGTTTGCCAGTTGATTTCATTACTGGATGCGCCGCGCCGCCAGGGTGAGCCGCTCCTGCAGACGGTAGAGGAACTCCCGGTTGGTGGGCTTGCCCCGCTCCGGATCCACCGAGTGTCCGAAGAAGCGCTCCAGCCCTGGCAGGCTGCCCCTCATCCAGGTAGACTCTACCGCCAGGCGCAGGCTGCGCTCCACTGCGCCGGGCCGCAGCCCGTTCCGCCGCGCCGCCAACGGATACAGCCGATCCTTCAGATCGTTCAGAAGCGGGGGATGCGCCGCCGCCAGCGCTGCCATGTCCGGCAAAAACCGCCATGCGCCCAAATCCTTCCGCATGCCCAGCTGCCGCAATAGCCCCCGGGCAAGGCAGTTCAGCTCCGGCAGGTGGCACAGCGCCAGGCGCGGGACATGTCCGGCGCTTTCTTCCTGCTCCACCAGGGCAGGCAGGGCCGCGGCATCATCCCTGCGCAGCACCGCGTCCGCGCCGGGGCAGGGGAACTCCGCGGCCAGCCAGGGCGGCGCCACGGGAGGCCTTTCCCACAGGCACGCCGCCAGCGCCCGCCCCTCGGGGCTGTCGCAGAGGACGCATACCTCTAAGCCGCCCCCGCACAGAAGGGCATAGGCTGCCCTCGCGTCGGTTTCTACCTCGCACAGCCAGCCCTCCCGCTGTCCCTCCAGCACCGTTTGCCATTGCAGCCCCTGGGCCCGCGTCAGGCTGAGTATCAGGCATCGCATGAAAAATGGCCTCCTTGCACAGGAAAGCCATTCGACGCGGGGATGTTATGCACCTTCCGCGATTTCTGTCTCCTTTTGGAGCATCCAGTCGATATACAGCCCGTAGCCCTGGGTGGGGTCGCTGACAAACACATGCGTCACCGCGCCGATGATGCGCCCGTCCTGAATGATGGGGCTGCCGCTCATGCCCTGCACGATGCCGCCGGTGGCATCCAGCAGACGGGGGTCGGTTACCCGCAGCACCATGCTTTTGGGGGCGGGGGTGTTTTGCGTGTTCACCCGGGTGATTTCCACCGAGAATGCCTGCACCCCTGTGCCGTCCACTGTGGACAGGATGGTTGCGGGCCCTGTATGTACGCCGGAGCGCAGCCCGATGGGCAGGCCGTCGGGGTACAGACTGCTGACGGGGGCGCTGTCCATCCGGCCGTAGATGCCGAGGGGCCCGTTCTGCCGGATGTCGCCCAGGGTTTGCGGGTCGCGCAGGAAGCTGCCCTTCAGTTCGCCCGGCACGCCCTTCTGCCCCTTCTGCACCGCCACCACCTCCGCCCGGAGAATCTGTCCCCGGCCCACAGGAAGTACCTTGCCCGTGTCGCCGTCGGTGATGGCATGGCCCAACGCCGCATAAACGCCGGTCTCCGGGTCATAAAAGGAGAGGGTACCCACTCCGGCGGTGCTGTCGCGTACCCACGCGCCCATGCGTGCTGTGCCGGTGGCCGCGTCCAGGCGAGGGGTCATGGTGGTGTTCATGGCTACGCCATCCCGGGCGTACTCGATGTTCAACGTCTGCCCGCCGGCTCCCGCCACCAGCTCCGCCAGCTGGTCGGCGCTGGCAATGCTTACCCCGTTCACCCTCCGCAGCACATCCCCCGGACGAAGTCCGCAAAGCGCGGCTGGGCTGGGCGCGTCGCTCAGATCGCTTACGCCCACCACCATCACCCCCTCGGTACGCATGGCCACGCCGATGGCGCTGCCTCCGGGAATCAGCCGCTTCTCGGCCTGAATCTCCACCTCAACCCGTTTGAGGGGGAAAAGCCCCATCAGGCTCAAGAGCAGCTCTCCCGAACCGGCGGTTTCGCTGGCAATTTCCACCTCGCCCCGGGCAGATAAGGTTTCATCCTCCGAGGCGGAAACCGCAAGGTTGCCGCCCCGGGCTGTCAGGGTCAGACCGCCGCCCAGGGCCAGCGTGCGTGCCTGCCCCTCCGTGAGGCTGATGCGCTCCGGCAGGGTGCGGAGGGTTTCCTGCATGGGGGAAAAGTAGCTGAAGCTGATAAACATGGCCAGCACAAGACCTGTGGCCTGCCTGAGCCGGGACGGTCGTTTCATGGGCAGCCCTCGCTTTCTTCCCTGCCAGTGTGGCGGAAAAGCGCGGACCGCATACTGGAAGAAACCGCCGAAGCGGGAAGTTTTCCCGGCCATGGCGGTTTCATTTCCGGAAAAAATGTGGTACAATGGGCAGGATGATATGATACGGAGGAAAAGCCATGAAAACCTCAACCCTGCTCAAACGGTTTCTGCCGTACTTTTCCAGGTACAAAAAAACCGTTGTCTTCGACCTGTGCTGCGCGGCGCTGACCACCGTGTGCGAGCTGGCGCTGCCGCTGATTGTGTCCTCCATCACCGACAAGGCCACGGTGGATCCCGCGTCGCTGACCGTTTCCTTCGTGCTGACCATGGGCGGCGTGTATCTGCTCATGCGCGTGGTGGACGCGGTGGCCAGCTACTATATGCAGTCGGTCGGACACATTATGGGCTCCCGCATGGAAACTGACATGCGCCACGACCTGTTCCATCACCTGCAGCAGCTGTCCTTCAGCTATTATTCCGAAACCAAGGTGGGGCAGATTATGGCCCGCATCACCTCCGACCTGTTTGAGGTGACGGAGTTTGCCCATCACTGCCCGGAGGAGTTTTTCATCGCGGGCATCAAGATCGTGGTCAGCTTCGTGGTGCTGCTGGGCATGAACATCCCCCTGACGCTGATGATGTTTGCCGTGCTGCCCTTCATGCTGGTGTTTGCCAGGCACTACAACGAGAAGTTTCGAGCCACCTTCCGCGAGCGCAACCGCCAGGTGGGCGAAATCAACGCCCAGGTGGAGGATAGCCTGCTGGGCATCCGCGTGGTCAAAAGCTTTGCCAACGAAGCGCTGGAGGAGGAAAAGTTTGCCGAAGGCAACCAGCGCTTTTTGAAGCTCAAGGCGCTGTCCTACAAATATATGGCCGAGTTCGGCACCTCCACCCGGGTGTTTGATGGGCTGATGTATATCATCATCGTGGTGGCGGGCGCGCTGTTCATCAAAAACGATACCCTCACTGCCGCCGAATTCACCGCGTACCTCCTCTATGCCAACGTACTGCTGAACGCCATCCGCCGTCTGGTGGAGTTTATCGAGCAGTTCCAGCGGGGCATGACGGGCATTGAACGCTTCTTTGAAATCATGGACGCGCCCGAGGAAATCAAGGACATCGAAGGCGCCCGGGAGATGAAGGGCGTGAAGGGAGACGTCACCTTCGACAACGTGGGCTTCCACTATGCCGACGACAGCGCCGAGGTGCTCCATCACCTGAACCTGCAGGTGAAGGCCGGTCAGTCCATCGCCCTGGTAGGGCCCTCCGGCAGCGGCAAAACCACCCTGTGCAACCTGATTCCCCGCTTCTATGACGTCACCGAGGGGCGTATCCTGATAGACGGCCAGGACATTAAGTCCTTTACCCAGCAAAGCCTGCGCCAGTCCATCGGCATGGTGCAGCAGGAGGTGTACCTGTTCTCCGGCACGGTGTTTGACAATATTGCTTACGGTAAGCCCGGCGCTACCCTGGAGGAGGTCAGGGCCGCGGCAAGGCTGGCCGGCGCGGACGAGTTCATCTCCGCCCTGCCCCAGGGCTATGACACCTATGTGGGCGAGCGCGGCGTGCGCCTTTCCGGCGGACAAAAGCAGCGCATCTCCATTGCACGGGTATTCCTGAAGGATCCGCCTATTCTCATCCTGGATGAAGCCACCTCCGCCCTGGACAATGAAAGCGAGCGCCTGGTGCAGGACAGCCTGGAGAAGCTGGCCCATGGCCGCACGGTGTTCACCATTGCCCACCGGCTGACCACCATCAAGGGCGCTGATGTCATATGGGTTCTGACGGAGAACGGCGTAGAGGAAATGGGCACCCACGAGGAGCTGCTGAAAAAGGGCGGCCTTTACGCCCATCTCTATGCCATGTATACGGAGCGTGAGAAGGTATGACGCTGAGGAAAGCGGCCATGGAAGAATGGCAGGCCGTATGCGATTTGTACCGCGCGGCCTGCAGGGGTATGGAGCAAAGCGGTTTGGATCAATGGCACTGGGGAATTTATCCTGACGAGGACATGGTGCGGGAGGACATTGACCGGGGCGAGCTGTATGTGGCGGACGGCCCCGACGGACTGCGCTGCGCCGTGTGCGTGAACCGCTCGTTTGACGAGGCGTACAATGGCGTTAACTGGCTGTACGGCGTGCATCCGGGCAGCTTTCATCGCCTGGCTGTGCATCCGTCCTGCCAGGGACAGGGGGTGGGCCGGCAGGTGCTTGACTGCGTGGTGGAGCTGCTGCGGAGCCAGGGCTGCGACTGCCTGCGCATGGACGCCTTCACGCAGAACCGGCGCGCTCAGCGCCTGTACGAAGGCTTTGGCATGCGCCGGGCCGGCCTTGTGGTGTTTCCCTTCCGGCCGGAGCCCTTTGTGTGCTTTGAAAAGCCGCTGACAGAGGGCTGCCCTCTGCTGCCCCTGCGCATGCACCCGGCTTTCCGGGGCGGCGCGCTGACCCCCTGGGGTGGCGAGAAGCTACGCTCGGTGTACGGCAAGCCGATCCGCGACGTACCCACCGGTGAAAGCCTGGAGGTCAGCTGCATTCCCGGGCTGGAAAGCACCGACGATATGGGCGTGAAGCTCCCGGAGCTCATTGCCCGGCATGGCGCGGCCTTTGCCGGAAAATACGCCGCGCAGCCCTTCCCGCTGCTGCTCAAGCTGATTGACGCCAGCGAGTCGCTGTCCGTGCAGGTGCATCCGGGCGACGCCTATGCCCATGAAAACGAAAACGGCAAGCTGGGCAAAACGGAGGCATGGCTGATCCTGGATGCGGCGGAGGGCAGCCAGCTGGTGTACGGCATTCTTCCGGGCACCACCCGGGACAGCCTCCGCACGGCCTGCGAGGCGGGCGAGGCTGTGGAGCCCCTGCTCCGCCGGGTGAATGTGCATGCCGGGGACGTATGCTTTATCCCCGCAGGGTGTGTGCATGCCATCGGCGCGGGCATCATGCTCTACGAAATTCAGCAGTCCTCCGACGTGACCTACCGCTTCTACGACTGGAACCGGGTGGACAGTCAGGGCCGCCGCCGTGAGCTTCACCTGAAGAAGGCGCTGGATGTAACGGACCTGAGCTTTGCCCTGTCTCCTATTCCTGCCCCCGACGCGCCCTGTGCCCGGGTGCTGGATGAAGCCTGCTTTACCCTGGATCTGCTTCGGGTGAAAGGAAGCGCCGCGCTGCCTGCCGTCTGCGATTTTGGGCTGCTGACCGCCCTGGACGGCGCTCTCACCCTGACATGGGAGGGCGGAGCGCTTCCCCTTTCCAAAGGCGAGAGCGTGTATATTCCCGCCTCCGCCCCCGATCTCGCCCTGGCAGGTCTGGGCCGCGCCGCGCTGAGCATGCCGCGATAAACGTCTTTCATGAAGTCAAGGCCGCAGCCCCGATCTTGGGACTGCGGCCCTGTTATTGCCCGCATACGAACCGCTCGGCCAGCTCCAGCTGCACAATCTTTTCCAGCGATACGCTTCCTTCCGACGTTTCCAGCACGTACACCAGCGCAAGGTAGGGCTCAGCGCCGGGATAAACCACTGTGGCCCGGCACAGATAGCAGTGCCTGAGTCCCGCCGCAACCTGGCTGCCCAGATAGCTCACAGGCTCGTAGACCACGCCCAGCAATTCCTCCAGCGCCAGATCCAGCAGCGCGCTTCTTTCCTCCGTCACAGCCGTGCTTTCAGCCACACGCCATGCCCCGTCGGAAGGCTCTGCGCAAGCGGCGGCAGGCAGCATCATCAGGGCAATCAGCTTTTTCATGGTTTAATACTATTCTCAAATTCAACAGGCACATCTACTCGCGCCTTTTCCATTTAGGCGTTCGCTCATTCCACTCGACGTAGCGCTGCTACGCCTCGTTCCATTCCCGCCCGCCAGAATGAAAAATTCGCTTCGTATCTTGTGCCGTTTTCATTTGAGAATAGTATAACCATCCTTTCTCATGGGTTTCGCCAGGATAGACGGCGTAAAACGCCAAAGGGTCCCGGGAGAATCCATGATTTCATATTCTTTGATATGCGGATTGTTATTTGCACGCAGCCTGCAAAGCCTGCTCCGTGTCCTCCGTGCTTGCTGCCGCACCTTGGGCAGGCGCCAATTCCCTGTACAATAGATCTTTCCGGGCATAGCCCTTCTGCAAAAGCTCTTCCGGCAAAAGAAAACACCCTTGCCGCATTTGGACAAGGGTGTTTTCCTGGAGCTGATGACCGGATTCGAACCGGTGACCTCATCCTTACCAATGCCATGGTACGGTTGTCATACAGTCTTCTATGTGCATAAAAGCAGAACGATTCACCATGTTCCCTGGAAAAAACGAATGGATCTGCACGATGTGTCAATATAAACCCGATGGTGTCGTCTTCGACCGATTAGCAGGGGTGTAGCAGAGAACGCTGCACAGGCGAGTGACGATTAGCCAGGGACATACTTTGAGATACAAGTGAATCTGCCCCCAAAGACGTTCAGCACGGACTGAGCGTCTTTTTGTTTTCCCCGAACTACACAATGACAGTATGCAACCGACTGCATCGCAGGACTGCTGCTCCTGCCGCAAAGGAGTGTCACCATGGAAATCGTTCATGTTGAGAAGGACGGCAATTTCACCTGGATGAAGAACATCCACCTGCGGGACAGGTTCCTCAGCCTGAAAGCGAAAGGGCTGCTGTCTGTGATGTTCTCCCTGCCCAGGGACTGGGACTGCACCATCACAGGCCTGGCCTACATCAGCAAGGAGGGCATCAGTGCCATTCGCGCCACCATCAAGGAGCTAGAAGCTGCCGGGTACATCACCCGCGAGAGAATCCGGAACGAGGCGGGTCAGCTGAAGGACATGAAGTACACCATTCATGAAACGCCGGTCAACCGCAATCCCGAGGAACCTGTTCCGGCGGCTGAGCCGACCTTCCCTGATATCAACAGCTGGGATTTCGCCCCGGCTGAACCCGATCTTTCTGTCCCGACCGAACCAGCGTCAGTAAACCCTACGTTCGATTTTCCAACGCAGGGTTCGCCTGTACAGGACAAGCCTGTGGAGAGAAATCGCACGCAATTAAATACTAATAGATCAAGTACTCATAAATCAAACAGAGATAAACAAAACACTGATCTATCAATCCATCCATCAAACACAGCCTGGCAGCATTCTGCTCCGCAGCGTCAGCCTTGGGATTGCGGACCAGCGGGTACAGAGATACCCGCCAATGTTCCGGGCGAAAGCACGAGTCTGTCCATCGCAGAACTGGAGCAGCGGGTGCGCAGCCAAATCGAATACGACTGCCTGGTGACAGAGTCCAACCGGCAGGAGCTGGACGAGATCGTGTCGATCATCGTGGATGTGCTGGCTATGCATGGTGAGGGCTTTGAGGTGGGTGGTCTGCTGAAGCCCCCGGATCTGGTGATGAAGAATTTCTCTGCCCTGACAAGTGACCACATCGAGTATGTTTTCGCCTGTCTTGACCGTACCCGCAGTAATGTGCGGAATATCCGGCAGTATCTCCGGGTTGCCCTGTACAACGCGCCGATGACCATGTACAGCAGCACAGCCGCCGAAATTCGCAGGGACTTCGGCTTTT
>CAMDVP010000102.1 GCA_945877525.1 uncultured Clostridia bacterium
GGCGTAGTCCTCCTCCTTGGTGGTCATGCCGCTCACGCCCCGGCCTCCGCGATGCTGCGCCCGGTAGGTGGACTTGGCGATGCGCTTCACATAGCCCTGACGGGTCAGGGTAACCACCATGTCCTCCTCCTGGATCAAATCCTCCACGTCGATTTCGCCCTCCACCGTGGTCAGCTCGGTGCGGCGGTCATCGCTGAACTTGTCGCGGATTTCGCTGATTTCGGTCTTGATCACGTCCATCAGCAGCTTTTCGTCCCCCAGGATGGCCTGCAGGCGGGCGATGGTCTTTTCCAGCTCGTTGTATTCCTCCAGCAGGCGCTCGCGCTCCAGGCCGGTCAGGCGTGCCAGGCGCATGTCGAGGATGGCCTGGGCCTGCTTGTCGGTGAAAGCAAAGCGCTCCATCAGGGCGGCCTTGGCGGTGGCGGTATCCTTGCTGGAACGGATCAGCGCCACGATTTCGTCAATATAGTCCAGGGCCTTGAGCAGGCCCTCCAAGATGTGGGCGCGGGCCTGGGCCTTGTTCAGCTCGAACTTCGTGCGGCGGGTGATTACATCCTTCTGATGCTCCAGGTAGTAGTAGATCATGTCCCGCAGGTTGAGAATGCGGGGCTGGCCGTTCACCAGGGCCAGCATGTTTGCGCCGAAGGTTTCCTGCAGCTGGGTGTGCTTGTACAGGAAGTTCAGCACTACCTGGGGATACACGTCCTTCTTCAGTTCGATGACAATGCGCATGCCGTTGCGGTCGGACTCGTCGCGGATGTCGCTGATGCCGTCGATGCGTTTTTCATGCACCAGCTCGGCGATTTTCTCCACCAGCTTGGCCTTGTTGACCTGGTAGGGAATCTCCGTGACCACAATGCGGCTGCGTCCGCCCTGCATCTGCTCGATGTTGGACTTGGCCCGCACGTCGATCTTGCCCCGGCCGGTGTAATAGGCTTCGCGAATGCCCCGGCGGCCCAGGATGGTTGCGCCGGTGGGGAAGTCCGGGCCCTTGATGTGCACCATCAGGTCGTCGATGGTGCAGTCGGGGTTGTCGATCATGCAGATTACGCCGTCGATGACCTCCCGCAGGTTGTGGGGCGGGATGTTGGTGGCCATGCCCACGGCAATGCCGCTGGAGCCGTTTACCAGCAGGTTGGGAAAGCGGCTGGGCAGCACGGCGGGCTGCATCAGGGTTTCGTCGAAGTTGGGGTAGAAATCCACCGTGTCCTTCTCAATGCCGTCCAGCAGGTGCAGGGTCAACTTCTGCATGCGGGCCTCGGTGTAACGCATGGCGGCCGCGCCGTCGCCGTCCACCGAGCCGTAGTTGCCCTGGCCGTCCACCAGCAGGTAGCGCATGTTGAAGGGCTGGGCCAGACGCACCATGGCGTCGTACACGGAGGAATCGCCGTGGGGGTGGAATTTGCCCAGCACGTCGCCCACCAGACGGGCGGATTTGCGGTAGGGCTTGTCGGGGGTCATGCCCAGCTCGTTCATATCGTAGAGGATGCGGCGATGCACGGGCTTCAGGCCATCGCGCACGTCGGGCAGCGCGCGGTCGACAATCACCGCCATGGCATAGGAGATAAAGGAGCGCTTCATCTCCTCCTCAAGGTTGACCGGAATCAGCTTGTCTTGAATGGCAGACATCGTATTCTCCTTATCCTCAGGAAATTGGCTGCGGGATTACACGTCCAGATCCTTCACCAGGTCGGCGTTTTCCTGGATAAACTGCTTGCGGGGCTCCACCTGGTCGCCCATGAGCAGGGTGAAAATCTCGTCGGCAGCCATGGCGTCCTCGGTGGTGATCTGCATCATGGTGCGGGTGGCAGGATCCATGGTGGTGGCCCACAGCTGATCCTTGCTCATCTCGCCCAGGCCCTTGTAGCGCTGGATTTCCGGCTTGGGGTCGCGGCCGATCTCGTCCAGCACCCGCTGCAGTTCGTCGTCGTCATACACATAGCGTTCCGTCTTGCCCTTGGTAACCTTGTACAGGGGCGGCATGGCGGCGTAGACATAGCCCTTCTCGATCAGCGGGCGCATGTAGCGGTAGAAGAAGGTGAGCATCAGAATGCGGATATGCGCGCCGTCCACGTCCGCGTCGGTCATGCAGACGATGCGGTGATAGCGCAGCTTGCTCTCGTCAAATTCATCGCCGATGCCGCAGCCGAAGGCGGTAATCATGGCGCGGATTTCCTGGTTGGTGAGCGCCTTTTCCAGGCGGGTCTTTTCCACATTGAGGATCTTGCCGCGCAGGGGCAGGATGGCCTGGAAGTGCCGGTCGCGGCCCTCCTTGGCCGAGCCGCCTGCGGAGTCGCCCTCCACGAGGAAGATTTCGCACTTGCTGGGGTCGCGCTCGGAGCAGTCGGCCAGCTTGCCGGGCAGGGCGGCGGACTCAAGCACGGTTTTGCGGCGGGTCAGTTCCCGGGCCTTGCGGGCTGCCTCACGTGCGCGTTGGGCGCTCAGGCAGCGCTCCAGAATGGCGCGGGCCACGGCGGGATTCTCCTCCAGGTAGGTGGAAAGCTCCTCGGTCACCAGGCTGTCCACCACGCCGCGCACCTGGCCGGAGCCCAGCTTGGACTTGGTCTGGCTTTCAAACTGGGGATCCTCCATTTTGATGGACACGATGGCCGTCAGGCTTTCGCGCACATCCTCGCCCTTGAGGTTGGGCTCGCTTTCCTTGATGAGCTTGTACTTGCGGCCATAGTCGTTAATGGCGCGGGTGAGAGCGCTGTTGAAGCCCACCAGATGGGTGCCGCCGTCAGGGGTGGCGATGTTGTTGGCGAAGGTGTAGATGTTTTCGGCGTAGCTGTCGTTGTACTGCATCGCCACCTCCACCAGGATGCCGTCCTTCATGCCCTCGGTATAAATGGGCTCGGAGAACAGCACCTCCTTGTTGCGGTTGAGGTATTTGACAAATTCCCGCAGGCCACCCTCATAGTGGAACACCTTCTCCACCGGCTCCTCGGGCCGTTCGTCACGGAAGGTAATGCGGATGCCCTTGTTCAGGAAGGCCATCTCCCGCAGGCGGGTTTTCAGCACGTCGTACTGGAAATCGCCCGTCTCAAACACACCCTCGGGGTTTTCGGCGCTTTTCACATCGGGCCAGAACTGAATGTCCGTACCGGTGCGGTCGGTTTCGCCGATGACCTTCAGGTCGTACAGATACTTGCCGCGCTCATATTCCTGGCGATATACCTTCCCGTCCTGATAGACCGTGACCATAAAATGACGGGACAGCGCGTTCACCACCGACGCGCCCACGCCGTGCAATCCGCCGGAAACCTTGTAGCCTCCGCCACCGAATTTACCGCCGGCGTGCAGCACCGTCAGGCACACCTCCACGGCGGGGCGGCCCATCTTGGGATGGATGCCCACGGGAAAGCCTCGGCCGTCGTCCCGTACGCATACGCTGCCGTCCTTATGCAGCGTTACCTCAATGTGTTTGCAGTAACCGGCCAGAGCCTCGTCGATGGCATTGTCCACAATTTCATAAACCAGGTGGTGCAGGCCGCGGGCGTCGGTGGAGCCGATATACATGCCCGGGCGCTTGCGAACGGCCTCCAGGCCCTCCAGCACCTGAATCTGCTCCTCGCCATAGTTCTCGGTAACCACCGTTGCCTTGTCCAGATCCTGCTGCATTTCTTCAGCCATGTCGCACCTCTCTCAGCTTCGTTGCCATGCCGCGGCTTCCTCGGCCCGGGCGCGCAATGTGCGCAGCCCCACGCAGGACAGGTAGCACAGGCATTTGTTTCTGTGCCTGCGGTCGCGGCAGATCACCAGCGTTTTCGGATCAGGCCCAAGGGTGCGCAGAAGCCCTGATGCGCGATAGCGCTCGATCAGCCTCTGCATTTCCGGGGACTGTTCCCGCTGCAGATCGGTCAGGGAAATCAGGCTTTCGCCCTGCACGGACACGCCGCGGCCCAGATGAATCAGCACCGGCGCGCCCTCCCTTCCGGATGGAAAAGCGCCCTGCGGCGCCCTTTCCCCAACAGATTGATTATACCAAAAAATCAGGGAAAAGAAAAGGCTTTTCTACATTATATATCCCCGTTTTTTTCAGAGCTTTTGCATTGTACGGAAAGGTTTTCCCGCCTGTTGCGGCGGATGGCACTTGTATTTTTCGGGAAATGCCATTATAATGATGCAATGCACCCCGTGCATGAGTGAAGGAGAAGGAGGAACTGTTTCCCATGGAAAACAACAATGCCACGGAAACCACGCGCAGCAACTTTATCTGGGACGCCATTGAACAGGACTTGAAGGAAGGCAGGTACCAGCAGGTGCACACGCGCTTCCCTCCCGAGCCCAACGGCTATATGCACATCGGCCACTGCAAGGCGCTCATCATGGATTTCCTCACTGCCGAAAAGTACGGGGGTCTGTGCAACCTCCGCTTTGACGATACCAACCCCGCCAAGGAAGATACCGAGTATGTCGAGGCCATCAAGCGCGACATCGAGTGGCTGGGCTTCCACTGGACGGGCGGGCTGTACTACGCCAGCGATTACTACGATAAGTGCTATGAGATTGCCGAGGACTGGATTCGCCGTGGCCTGGCCTATGTGGATGAATTGAGCAAGGAGGAAATGCGCGCCTATCGCGGCACCCTCACCGAGCCCGGCAAAAACAGCCCCTGGCGCGACCGTCCCTGGGAGGAATCCCTCGACCTCTTCCGCCGCATGAAGGCCGGCGAATTCCCCGAAGGCAAGTATACCCTGCGCGCCAAAATCGACATGGCCTCGCCCAACATCGTTATGCGCGACCCGGCCATGTACCGCATCCTGTACAAGGAGCACTGGCGCACCGGCAACAAGTGGTGCATCTATCCCATGTACGACTTTGCCCACCCCATCGGCGACGCGCTGGAGGGCATCAGCCACTCCATGTGCTCCCTGGAATATGAGATTCATCGCCCCCTGTACGATTGGGTGGTGGAGCACAGCCAGAATATGCTTCCGGCCCGTCCCCGTCAGATTGAGTTTGCCCGCCTGAACATGACGCAGACCGTTATGTCCAAGCGCTATCTTCGCCAACTGGTGGAGGGCGGCTATGTCCGCGGCTGGGATGATCCCCGCATGCCCACCCTGTCCGCCCTGCGCCGCCGGGGCTACACCGGCGCGGCCATCCGCGACTTCGTGGACCGCATCGGCATGAGCAAGGCCGACTCTGTGGTGGATCTGGCGCTGCTGGAGTCCTGCGTCCGCGACGATCTGGGCGGAAAGGCGCCCCGGGCCATGGCAGTGCTGCGCCCCCTCAAGGTGGTGCTGACCAACTGGCCGGAGGATCGGGTGGACGAACTGACCATGGAGAACCACCCCGATCATCCCGAGATGGGTACCCACACGGTGAAGTTTGGCCGGGAAATCTACATTGAGCAGGACGACTTCATGGAGGTGCCTGCCAAGAAGTTCCAGCGGATGTACCCCGGCTTTGAGGTGCGCCTTAAGGGTGCGTACATCGTTCGCTGCGACGAGTGCGTAAAGGACGAAACCGGCGTGGTCACCGAGGTGCACTGCACTGTCGATATGGACTCCGCCTCCGGCACCGAGGGCGCCAACCGCAAGATCAAGGGCAAGGTGCTGCACTGGGTTTCCGCCCTGGACGCGGTGCCCTTTGAGGCCCGGCTGTACGAGCCGCTGCTGTCCTCCGACGAGGATCTGGAGGAGGCCGAGCCCGAGCTGACCGAGGAGGGCGAGGCTGCTCCCGCCGCTCCCGCCAAGAAGGACTTCATTTCCCGCCTGAATCCCAACAGCCTCACCGTTTTGAAGGGCTTTGCCGAGCCCTGCGTGAAGGATGCGCCCTTGGGCACCACCTATCAGTTCCTGCGCAGCGGTTATTTCTGCAAGGATCCCGATTCCACGGACGCCCTGCCGGTGTTCAACCGCACCGTGGGCCTGCGGGATTCTTTCAAGGGCGGCAAGTAAGCCGCCTGTCATCAATCAAAGAAAGAGGTTTCACCCATGAAAGAGGTTCGCACCCGATTCGCGCCCTCGCCCACGGGCTTCATGCACCTGGGCGGATTGCGCACCGCGCTGTACAACTACCTGTTTGCCAAGAAGATGGGCGGCAAGTTCATCCTGCGCATTGAGGACACCGACCAGGAGCGCTTTGTGGAGGGCGCGACGGAAGTCATCTACGACACCCTGCGGGGCTGCGGCATGAACTGGGACGAGGGCCCCGATATCGGCGGCGACTACGGCCCCTACATCCAGTCCGAGCGCAAGAGCCTGTACCTGCCCTACGCCCAGCAGCTTGTGAAGTCCGGCCACGCCTACTACTGCTTCTGCACCAGGGAAGAACTGGACGGGCGACGCGCCGCCGCCGAGGCAAAGGGCGAGGTGTTCAAGTATGACAAGCACTGCCTGCACCTGTCCCCCGAAGAAATTCAGGCCAAGCTGGACGCGGGCGTGCCCTACGTCATCCGCCAGAACGCCCCCACCGAGGGCGAAAGCTCCTACGATGACCTGGTGTTCGGCCACATGTCCTTCCCCAACGATACTCTGGACGACATGGTGCTCATCAAGCAGGACGGCATGCCCACCTACAACTTCGCCAACGTGATTGACGACCACCTGATGGGCATCACCCACGTCATGCGCGGGCTGGAGTATCTGTCCTCCACCCCCAAGTATAACCTGCTCTACGAGGCCTTCGGCTGGGAGGTTCCGCAGTATATTCACCTGCCCACCGTCATGCGCGACGCCACCCACAAGCTCTCCAAGCGCGACGGCGACGCGTACTACTCCGATTACGTGGATAAGGGCTACCTCACCGAGGCGCTGATCAACTACCTGGCCCTGGTGGGTTGGAACCCCGGCGACGACCGTGAGTTCTTCACCATGGACGAGCTGATCGACGTGTTCGACGTGCACAGGCTGAACAAGGCCCCCGGCATCTTTGATGTGGACAAGCTGACCTGGTTCAACCACCACTACATTTGCCAGATGGACTTCGAGCGCTATCTGGAGCTGGTGACCCCCTGGTTCGACAAGGTGCTGGCGGGGAAGAACATCGACTACCGCCGCCTGGCCCAGCTGATGCAGGAACGCACCGAGGTGTTCAACCGCGTGCCGGACATGGTGCGTTTCCTGGCGGAGCTGCCGGACTATGACGTGGAACTGTACACCCACAAGAAGATGAAAACCAACCCTGATGTGGCGCGCACGGCCCTGAACCTGATGAAGCCCGTGCTGGAAGGCGTTGAGGACTGGAACGAGACCACCCTGCATGATACGGTGATGGCCGCCATTGCCGATGCCGGCATGAAGAACGGCGCGGTGCTCTGGCCTCTGCGCATTGCCATTTCCGGCCAGCAGAACACTCCCGGCGGCGCCATTGAGATCGCCTGGCTGCTGGGCAAGGAGGAAACCCTCCGTCGTGTGGACGACGGTCTGAAGCGGCTGGAAAACGCCTGAATGATACTTGCGGAAAGGTGACGAATCCCCATGGGAAACAAGAACATCCACAGCAATCAGACGCTGCGGATCTGCTTTTGCGGCATTATGACGGCCATGATCTTCGTGGCAAACTACCTGCGTATTCCCTTTATGGGCACCTCCGTCCACATGACCAACGCCCTGTGCGCCATTGCCGGGCTGCTTTTCGGGCCTGCGCTGGGCTTTGTGGCGGCGGGGCTGGGCTCCGGACTGTATGATGTGATGGTCGGCTACGGCGCGGAAAGCCTGATTACCCTGGTGACCAAGGGAATGATCGCCCTGATTGCAGGACTGATCGCCTCCGGCGTGGCCCACAGGCGCAGCGTAAAGGCTGGCGATGTGGCTCGCGCGGCGCTGGGCTGCGTGGCCGGCGCACTGACCTATGTAGCGCTGTACATGCTCAAAACCTACATTTTCGGCATGTATGTCAACGGTCTCGGCCTGGACGGCACCCTGGTCAAGATGGGCACAAAGCTCCCCGGCAGCCTGATCAACGCGCTGTTTGCCTCGGTGGCTGGGCCGATTCTGTTCTTCGCGCTGAAGCCCGCTCTGGATCATGCCGGGCTGCTGGAGAAGATGTAAAGAGGATGCTGTGATGAATACAAAGGGAAAGCTCAGCGTGAAGCAGCTGGCGGTGGCAGGCGTTATGGCTGCGCTGGTTTTTGTGATGACCTATCTGCCCAAGGTGCCCGTGCCTATCACTGGCGGGTATATTCATCTGGGGGACGGTATGATTTTCCTGGGGGCAATGCTGCTGGGCCCTGTGGGCATCGCCTCCGCGGCAGTGGGCAGTGCCCTGAGTGACCTGGTGGGAGGCTACATGGTCTATATTCTGCCTACCTTCCTCATTAAGGGCGTCATGGCGCTGGTTGCCTGGAAGCTCTATAAGCCCGGCAATGTGCTTCAGACGGCGCTGGCCTTCATCCTGGCTGAAGTGGTGATGGTGGCTGGGTACTTCGCCTTTGAAGCGGTCATGTACGGCGTAGCGGCGGCTGCGGGCGCCATTGTCCCCAATGCCATCCAGGGCCTGGGCGGCGTGGTGGTCGGCATCCTGTGCATGCTGCTGGTACCCCGGCTGGAAAAGGTTGTGCGGTAAATTGACATCAAATAACGCAGCTCGGAGCAGTGTTCTCCGGGCTGCGTTTTGTGATAATGTGCTGCATTAAAAGTATAGCATCCAAATGACGGCCCCGAAGGTTTACAAAGGGCGATCGGAAAGCCCTTTGGTCGCGTCCGCAGGCGCGAAACCTCTGCCTTTGGCAAAGCAATCGTTTAAGCGAGAACAGTATAATACTTATTTGTTTCTAAAACATCTCTTTGGTATGTGGCAAAAGGATTTCGCCTCTGCGGAGGCGAGCAGAGGGCTTTGCGGTCGCCCTCTGCACTCCTTCGCTCTGCATCCTTATAATCGTTTAGAATAAGAAAAGTATAAAACGGAACAGCAAAACGCAGCCTGGAGATAAGCGCTCCGGGCTGCGTTTTGTTATGCCAGCATCTGCTTCAGCAGGGTGGTCAGCTCATCGACGGTGCTGGCCTGCCTGTCGGCACGGGCGAATTCTTCCCTGCTTCCGTAACCATAGCACGCGGCAACGGTGGGCAGGCCGTTTTGCTGCCCGGCCAGAAAATCCCCCAGGCGGTCACCCACCATGACGGCCCTTGACGGGGCCAATTCCGCCAGCATGATGGAAAGTGCCTCGCCCTTGGTTTTTCCGGGCATCTGCCCCTGCACACGGACAAATGCCTTTTCCAGATCCGTCACCTGCAGCGAAAGCGCCAGATACTCCGGCAGGCCGTTGCTGACAATGGCAAGATCAGCCACCTCGCGCAGGCTGTCCAGCATGTCCCGCACGCCGGGAAATAGCCGTTGCACCGTGCGCACCAGCGTCATTTCCGCATCCATGCGCTCCTGCAGGTATTCCGCAGCCCGCGCCTCTGAAATGCCCAGCACCTGCACCGATTCCTCAAAGGTAGGGCCGTTGCACTGGGTGAGCAGCGCCTCGGGCAACTCAGGCAGGCCCATGCGCTCAAGGGCCAGGCGAATCTCGGCAATACACAGCGGCATGCTGTCTGCAAGGGTGCCGTCCCAGTCAAAGAAAATCACAGGTCGTTTCGTCAAAATGTGTTTCGCTCCATTCTTATGCTTTTTCGCCAAGCTCCCGCAGCTTTCGGGCCTGATCCTCCATGTGCAGGGCGTCCAGCAGCTCGTCCAGGTCGCCGTCCATGATGTCGTCAATGCGGTACAGCGTCAGCCCGATGCGGTGGTCGGTGACCCGGCCCTGGGGAAAGTTGTAGGTGCGGATGCGCTCCGAACGATCCCCCGTGCCTACCTGATCCCGACGGTTGGCGGCATAGGCTGCGTCCTTTTCGCTGCGCAGCTTTTGCAGCAGGCGGGAGCGCAGCACCTTCATGGCCTTGTCGCGGTTCTTGATTTGACTTTTTTCATCCTGACAGGTGACCACCAGCCCTGTGGGCAGGTGGGTGATGCGCACGGCGGAGTCGGTGGTGTTCACACATTGGCCGCCGTGGCCGGTGGAGCGGTACACGTC
>CAMDVP010000103.1 GCA_945877525.1 uncultured Clostridia bacterium
CTGACGAGTGAAAAGGCCAACAGTGTAGTTGTTGTACAGAGCCACATAGGCTTGCCAGGGGCTTGGCAGGCTCACACACCAGGTTCTGCTCTCATATTGATTGTTTGCGCCGTAATATCTTTCGTCCATCTCGTCATAGGGGAGATCCCGCTCCTCGGGCCAGCGTTCCCACGTCTGATCCGATTGAAGCAGCCTGGTCAGCCGGATACCCTCCTCCACGGTGAAGTCACGAACGGTCACAGCATAGGTGGAAATGTGCTCCACCTCCGGCACATTGACAGCTGCATCCACCGTGATTTTCGTGCGTCCGGTGTTGGAGAAGTATTCCGCCTGACAGGTTTCCGGCGCATTGATCTGCTCCCTGATGGTTTCTGCGCTGGCGCACAGGGGCAGCAGGATGCAGCACATGAGTACCAATGAAATGATTTTTTTCATAGCTTTCGCCTCCGAATTCATGGTACCATGCGTTGCCTGTAATAGTCCGCATCAAGTTGTAAGCGAGTTGTTTTCAAGTTGTAAACGTTGGCCTATTGCTCATAGTCATCGAATGATGGCGGTAGTGTAGCCATCTCCATGACAGTCTGATTCATACGCTCCGCAATGATCCTGTCCGCTGTGAAGGGCAGCCCACAAATTAGTGCTGCTGCCAGCAGAAGCAGCATTATCAACGCGATGATTCCTTTCTTATTCATTGCTATCCTCCCTGGGCCATGCCATGGTGATGGTGGTGCCGCTGCCGACGGCGCTCTCGATTCGCAGGCTGCCGCCGTGGACCTGCGCGATCATCCGGCACAGGGACAAGCCAAGACCTGCGCCGCCCAGTTCGCGGCTGCGGGCCTTGTCCACCCGATAGAAGGGCTCGGTCACCAGGGGAATTTTGTCCTCCGGTATGCCGCTGCCGTGGTCGCTGACAGACAGCGCGAAGTCCGCATCATCAGCCGCTGCCGTCAGGATGATTTTCTGTCCGGGCCTGCTGGCCTTGATGGCGTTGTCGATCAGGTTCGTCAGCAGGCAGAGCAACAGGTCGGCATCGCCATGCAGCGTGTCTATTTCCGTTCGGGTGGTCAGCGTCAGGTGCTTCTCGCCCAGCGGCTCATGCATCATGCGCTGAATCTGCTGAAACAGTTCCTTTACGGACAATCTGCGCTTCACCAGCACGGGGCAATCCGTCATGGCGATCAGCTGCATCATCTTCTGGCTCAGCCGCTCGGTTCGCAGGGCGGCCTCGTGGATTTCGTGGGCGGCTTCCATACGTTTTTCCTCTGTGAGCGGCATGGAAAGCAGACTGTCCGAGAAGCCGATGATGGCCGTCATGGGCGTTTTCATTTCGTGGGTCAGCGCACCCAACAGCAACTCGCGGCGGAGGGCCTGCTCCTCCAGATCGAGGATTTTCTGCTCCACAGTCTCCGCCATGTGGTCGAAAGAGGCGGACAGCTCGCCCACCTCATCCTGCGAAGCAATTCCTGACCGCAGCGAATACTTCCCGCCGGAGATTTCCTCGCTGACCCGCGTCAGCTTCCGCAGCGGACGCAGGGTGCGGCGCAGCATCAGCGGCAGCAGCATGCCGCTCAGCAGCAGGCAGGACAGCAGCGCCAGCTGCGCATTGCGGGTCAGGGTGCCAATGCGGGCCATGGTTCCGGACACATCCTGAACGGTGTATAGGGTAACGGACAGGCCCAGTACGGTGGTATTCCGGGCGCATACCAATAGCGGAACACCGTTCATTTCAACCAGCCGCTGGGCAATGATGACCTGCCCGTCCACCGGCAGCAGCTGCATGGGCTGATATGCGGAGATGTTATAGAGATATTCCCCATCCATCACCAGAGAATAGGAGCAATCGCTGCTTTGCAGCAGATGTGCGTAGCTCGAAAAGGTGTACTGAATCACCGGGCGAAGGGTGGTTTCATCCGTGCCGTATCCGGCAATGCCGGCGCGGTCCAGCGCGGACAGGTGTTCGCAGAATACATTCACATTTTGTAGGGCGCTGACCTGCGTGTCGTTCAGCATCTGCTGTGTCTGCTGGACAATGAAGAAATACAGGCAGGCGCCGAACGTCAGCAGCATGATCAGCAGGCAGATCAGCGTTTGCTTCAGCCACAGCTTCATGCTGGCACCTCCAGCCGGTAACCCAGCTTGTACACGGTGACCAGCTGATCGTTCCATGAAAGCTTCTTCCGCAGCGCCGCCACATGCACGTCCACCGTGCGGGTTTCGCCGATGTATGCATCGCCCCACACCTGCCGCAGCAGCTTTTCCCGGGTCAGCACCATGCCGGGGTGCTTCATGAACATGCACAGCAATTCATACTCCATGGGCTTGAGAGCCACCTGCTCCTGCCCTTTGGACACCAAGCGGCTGTCCCGATCCACCGTGACGTCCTGATACACAAGCCTGCTTTCCGCCGGCGCGCTGCGGGCCAGCACCTTCTCCATGCGGACAAGCAGTTCCAGAATATCGAAGGGCTTGACCAGATAATCCTCCGCCCCCAGGCGCAGGCCCTGCACGCGGCTGGGCACATCCGCTTTGGCTGATACATAGATCACAGGGATGCCGCGCTCCCGCAGATAGGGCAGCAGCTCAAAGCCGTCCAGCTCCGGCAGCATAACGTCGCACAGGGCCAGATCAAACGGATGGGCGGCAATCGTATCCAGCGCCTGTCTGCCGTCCATAGCGCAGACAGGCGCATAACCGGCCACCAGCAGATTGCTCTCCATCAGCCGGGAAATGGCCGGATCATCCTCCACGATCAGTACGCGGTTTTTCACAGGCATCACCCCCACGCCAGTATAGCACCGCAGTCCTCCCACGGGAAGGGGCGCGATGTAAACGAGTTGTAAACGTGCGCGAACTTCCCGGGGCGCAGGCGGATGATGGGGACGGGCCGATGGCACTGTCTGCCCAAGCGCAAAAAGGAGCCGCCGCGATGAGGTGCCTTGGCAGTGTCGCCGCCAAGGCACCGAAAGCATCGCAATGGCTCCCTTGCATCCCGCATTCATGTCAGGATCCTGCGCCGTGTATCGCGTAAGAAAAACACCCGGAGCATGGCCCCTTCATCAGCCCGCTCCGTTTTCACGGCATACGGAGCAGTGAACCAGCTCCACCAGCGCATCATACACCCCCTGCAGGTTCAGCAGCTGGGCTTCTCCGGGCATGAGGGGCAGATACAGGCTTTCCCCCTCATCCAGCAGGGTCACCATCACATAGGCCTCACCCTCCGGCAGGCCCGTGACCTCATACATCGCGCCGGGCATTTCCAGCATGGTCAAATATCGCGCCCGGGTGATGTTCACCGCATCTCCCTGCCCCTGAAACCGCATGTTCCGCTGAAAGTCCCGCAGGATGCATGCCTCGGGCAGGTGAAGCGTCACGCCCTCCGCCAGGTAAACGGTATAGTGTGCACCGCTTTCCAGTGCATAGGTTTCCACAGGCTCATCCCCCATGGACAGGAGCAGAACGCCCTCCCCTGCGGCCTCTGCCGTATACAGGCCGGGGGCAAGGTCCACGCCGCCCGTATAGTCACCGGGTGCGTCCACATATACGCCCTCCGGCGCGGTGTCGTAGGGCGATTCATACCACCAGGTCATTCGCCCCGCCTCTGAGACGGGCGGCGTTTCCGCCAATACCGGCACGGGCAGCAGCAGCAAAAGCAGCAACAGACGAATCAGCATATTCCCATTCCTCCTGTCTGCCCATATAACGGCGGACGGTTGGAAAATCTTCCCGGGGTGAAATCTTCACATTTCCACATCCCGGCCGGCCCGGGCATGCCGCTGCCGGTAGAGCGCCTCCTCCCGGTCGGAGAGCGCCTGCATCTGTTCGGTCACCTCGCGGACAATGCGGTCGCGCTCCTCCCCGGGCTGATTGTCCGGGTCATACTCCACGAAATGGCCGAAGCTCAGCGTGCGCAGGCCCTTGTGGGCAAACATGGGCAGAAAGCGGCAGCGCTTGCCCGTTTTGTTATAGTAGATAGGCGCCAGCATGGCAAAGCCGCTGAACAATTCTCCCACCCCGGCCCGCTCATAGCCGTGCTCCGGCGCGACGGCATTGGGGTTTTCCGGGAAGATGAGCAGGTTATCCCCGGCCTGCATGGCCTCCACCGAGCGGCGGAAGGTGGTCATCAGCTCCCGGGGCTTATTGCGGAAGACCGGGATGCTTTCCAGCTGGTTCATCGCCCACACCGACACCGGGCCGATCAGCCGGGCGATGGGCCACTTGAGGAACTCCGGCAGCCACTTCTGCCGGGAGATGGTGTAGCGGTGCACATAGGCCGCCACCTCGTCCTTGTCCATGGTGATTTCACTGATGGTCCAGGGACGGATGGGCACGGGAATGTACAGCATGCACACAAGGGGGCCATAAAACTCGCCGTGGTTGCATAGGAAGACGATGGGGTTGTCGTCATCCAGCACAATGTTCTCCACGCCCTTGAGCTCATGCCGGTAGAAGGGGCGGAGCAGCGCCATCACCGCGCGGGTGGCAAAGGGCTGGCGGTGCCGCTGCACTACCACCGCCTCCAGCTGCTTTTCCAGGGCCGGATTGTCGCCCCCCGCGTCCTTCAAATGCAGAAAGCGGCTGAGCTTTTCCATATACCGGCTGCTCAATGGAAAGCGCAGCACGCTCAGCAGCGCCCCCAGCACCGTCAGGATGGCAGGCACCACCATCACTGGCTGAAAGCTGTCGGCAATCTCCATGACGTCCCGGGGCAGATCCTTCCCCGCCACAAAGCACAGAATCGTCAGCGCCACCAGCGCCATCATCTGCCCCAGAAGGGTGGACAGCTCCAGCGAGGCCGAGCGCATCTGCCGGTAGAAGGGCGCGGCGCCCCCCGCGGCAAAGCGGGCCACCGCAGCCATGGTTTTCTCCATTTGGGTCAGGCAGGTGACGCACAGGGTCGCCCCGGCGGTACACAGCCCCAGGCAAATGTACACATTCACAATCTGCAAAGGCATGCTGCGAAGCATCCGGTTGAACAGCATCAGCCCGTACAGCCACAGAAACAGCCCCACCAGCAGCATGTTGGTCGGATCCGCGCGCCTGCCCCGCTTTTCCCTCCGGCGCAAAAGCGCCTCGGCCAGCTCGCGCACGGCAATCATCACCAGCGCGGCCAGCACCATGTAGGTCAGCACCTGCTCGGTGGAAATGGCCAGAAAGCTGTACAGCACTACCAGCGTCATTTCCACCGCAATGAGAATAAAAGCAGAAAGCGTCTCATAGGCTGTATAGGCATGGGCCTTTCGCAGGGTCTCCTGCATGGCCTGCACCCTGTCCGGATCGGCTTCTTCCTCCACAGGCCCCATGCCGTCCCGTTCCTTCAGCTGGGTATAGAGGGTCATGGCGTTGCACAGCACATAGCCCCCCAGGATAAACCATGCCGTTTCCCCGGGCAGGTTGTAGAGAAGAATCAGCATGATAGCCCCCAGGGGCAAAAGCTGCAACCCCGTAAGCAGCAGCACAAAGCGCTTTTCCTCCATGCCGCCGGAAACGGACACCCGCATCAGCCGTCCGCTCATGGCGTCGCGCAGCAGCATCAAAAGCACCACCGAGAACAGAATCCACATCATGCCGCTGTCCAGCCGAATAGGGAAAAGCACCAGCACGCACACGTCCAGCAGCAGCAGCACCGCCAACAGCACCCTCCGCCAGGGCTTAGCCCTGGGCGGCAGATACGCCGCGGTCTGCCCCGCAAAGGCGGCGATGAAGGCCAGCCCTACCCTGGCGCACATAAACAGGGCCCCGCCGAAAATCGGCATGCCCACCAGCGCCCTGGATACCAGCATGCAAAAGATGTAGGCATACAATTCGCTCATGGCCGTCAGCATGGTGCGGGTAATATGATAGGTTTTCGGCTTCCCGGCTTTCACCAGACGCCCTCCTCTCTCATTTCTTTCTGATTGTATCACACCTTGCCCTCCTGCACAATCCACATTTTTCGACAGGGAGAATGTTCCTTTCATTGCCTCCGCGCAACCTTTACAGATTCTTCAAACTTTGCCACAGCCCTTGAAACACAAGGCTTTGCGCCCCAGACAAGGCAATTGGGCGCATCCTGCCCTCTTGACATTCCGGGCACTTTGCGTCATCATGAAACAGACGAAGGATTGTACAAAGCTGGAGGAGGCGTTTCCATGTATACGGAGCAGGATCTGGCGGATATCCGCCAGCAGAAGAAAAAGCGGTGGATGGTGCTTGGCGCTGTGCTGGTCGTGCTGGCCGCCGTGCTGGTTTATTCGGTGGTCGTCCGTCTGGAGTGGCTGTCGGACGCATGCACCGTGGTGATGGGCGCTTTGCTCCTTTTCTTCTATGACCTGACCATCAAGCCCCTGCGCTGCTATGCCGTGCATCTGGACAATGCCCTTCACGGCCGCACCAGGGAACTGGACTGCACCTTTGACAGCCTGTCCCCCGACGTATCGGTGGTGGACGGCGTAAAGTACCGCGCCATGACCACCCTTGAGCCGGGTAAGAAGGATCCGATTGAGCGGATGTTCTACTTTGACCTGAACAAGCCCTTCCCCGACCTGAAACCCGGCGACCCCCTGCATGTGGTGTATCACGACCATGAGGTGGTATCGCTTACCCGGCTGTAAGGCCAACGCCCCGGCCCGGTAAGCCCCTCACATACTGATGATGGGTAAAGATGGTTTGCCGATCATCCGTATCAGACGAAAGGAGCATACAATGGCCGAAACTGTATTGGTATGCGTCACAGGCCAGCAATCCAGCCGCCGGCTGATTCACCGGGGTGCGGAAATCGCCCGGGAGCACGGCGCGTCCCTGCTGGTGCTGGCGGTGTCCGGTAGCGGGTTCAACCTGCTGGAAAATTCCTCTGTCAGTCAGGCGCTTAACGACCTGTACGCCCTCAGCGGCGAGGTAGGCGCCGAAATGACCATGTTATCCGACCACGACCCCCATCGGGCCATCTGCCAGTTTGCCCGCGCCCGGGGTGTAACCCGCCTGGTGCTGGGCGAGGGCCGCCCCGGCGACAGCCGCTTTGTGACCCAGCTGATGCGCTCGCTTCCCCAGGTGGCCTTTACGGTAGAACCCACGTGCGAGCTTGCGCCCGTTTGATGCATGAAAAGCAGCTGATACCCCGTTTGATTGGACGAAGGTTCCCTAAGAAAGGAAGGATTCCGATGATGAAGAATCGGCTTGCCCGGTGGCTGGCAGTGCTTCTGTGCCTGTGCCTTATGCCCCTGCCCGCGCTGGCGGAAGGCCTTGACGATACTGTCGAGCCCACGCTGAGCGGCGGCACGCCCCAGCGGCTTTTCAGCGTGAAGGGCCACATGTACGCCCTGGTCAGCTGGGCCGGCATGTATGAGAAGGTAGAGGGCGGCTGGCAGCCCGCGCTGATGTTCAGCGACGGCAACGTCAGCATGGAATGTCTGGACGGCGCGGCCGCGGAGGAGGAAATCTATCTGCTGGCCCGCAGCTATGAGGACGATTCCTATTCCATTCAGCTGACCACCGTGCTGGACGACGGGCGGCTGACCGGGCTGGAACCGGTATGCGAGGTCAACCTTGGCATCGGCGAGGATGTGTATCCCCAGCTATGCGGCATGGCCACCGACGGCGAAAGCCTGTGGGTACTGCTCTACGCCGACAACTCCGGCATGGACTGGGGCAACAACAGCCTTTACCGCATTTCCCTGTCCGACGGTTCCGCCACTCTGGTGACCAAAAATTACTTTTCCGGCCTGACGCTCCATGCCGATGGCCGCCTGCTGACCCGCTACTGGAACCAGCAGGAGGCATACAGCACAGAGGAAATTATCATGCCCGCGCTGGCGCTGATTGACCCCGCCTCCGGCGAGTATGAGACGCTCTGCTCCCTGCCCTCCGCCAGCTGCACGGGCATCGCGGTGGACGGCGAATATGTCTATCTGTCCGACACCAGCCATGTGTACCGCTACGACGCTTCCTTTGCCGCCCCGGAGCTGGTGGCCTACCTGACCCCCGTCTATAGCAGTGACAATACAGCCGCGCTGGTCTTTTGCGGGCAATACTACGTGGCCTCCTGGGACGATGAATCCGGCGTCAAGTCCACCTCAACCGATCCGTCCCTGCTGCCCTCCACGGTGCTGCGCATTGCCGGCGGCTTCTATGATACGGAACTGCTGGGCGGCTTTTGCGCCGCGCACCCTGAGATTGCCGTGGAACTGGAGGACACCTACTATTATCAGGCGGAGGATATCCGCCAGAACATGACCTCCGGCGACAGCGCCTGCGACCTGTACGCCCTGTATTTCACCGAAGGATCCTACGACGCGCTGCGCCGCAAGGGCTACTGCGCCGACCTTTCCTCCAGCGAAACGCTCATGGCCGCCGTGGACAGCATGTATCCCTTCGTGCAGGATGTGCTGACCCAGGACGGCAAGCTGCACGCCGTCCCCCTGAACGTGTCAGCCACCACCATTGGCTACTACACCGCCGCCCTGGATAAGGTGGGGCTCACCGCGGACGATCTGCCCACCTCCCTGTGGGGGCTGCTGGACTTCATCGAAGTATGGTATGAGGACTACGCCGACGAATACCCCGAAATCCAGCTGTTTGAATACAGCACGGATGATTACAGCACCCTGCTCAACCTGATCTTTGAAGCGCAGATGGCTGCCTGCGACCGGGAGGGCACCGCCCTGACCCTGGACACCCCCGTGGTCAGCAAGCTGCTAAGCCGGCTGGAGCAGCTCAAGCCCATCCTGCAGGAGACGTCCTCCAGCGACGGCGAAACCATGGTCTTTGATGCCGATTCTCCCGGAGCGCTGTTTTCCTCCTATGCCGACTGCCTCCCCAACCGCTACGGCCACAACCCGTCCTATGAGGCCACGCCTCTGCTGCTCTCCCTGGACGAGGGCATGGAGCCTGCCCTGCACATGAACCTCTCCGGCATGATCCTGAACCCCGCCAGTAAGAACGCGGAGGCCGCCATCACCTTCCTGGAGTATGTGGTGGAGCACATGCCCGCCGACCGCCGCATTGCCCTGGAGCCCGGCTACAACGAGCCCCTGGAGTACGAATACTACGCGAGCAACAAGAAGAACATTGCCGACTGGATCAGCGAAATGGAAGAGAGCATGGCCAACGCTTCCGAAGAGGAAAAGGCCATGTATGAGGACAACATCCAGTACGCCCGGGAAAGCCTGCAGAGCCTTGAGGATGAGCGCTGGGCCGTGGACGAGGAGGACATTGCCGCCTACCGCAGCCTGGCCGCAGCCCTGGTGGTTCCGACAAGCAACCCCTTCTATGGCGAATCTGCCAAGATGACCTCGCTCCTGCAGCGCTTCTCCGACGGCCAACTCAGCGCCGACCAATTTGTGAAGGAATTCAGCCGCATTTACCAGATGATTGAAATGGAAAACCAGTAATTTCCCCTCATTGGTGCATGAAATCAAAACCACCGGCCAAGCCGGTGGTTTTGATTTACCGAATCATTTGTACAAATCCAATGGACGTGATGGCCCTTCAATACCTTCCATCGTTCTGACTTTTGGGGTCAGCACATATATTCTCTTCAGCAAAATTCCGCCATGAATCAAATCGATTTACACAAGAGAGAGAGCAAGCTTGGGCTTGGAGAATAGATGCTCAAAGACCAGATAGCACCCCCCCAACGGGTACTGCTCCTCGACCACTCTCCCGATATGCAAATGGATATTCAGTCCGAGATTCCCTGAATATTCCTCTACCGCATGAGTGGCTGATACCATGAACGGACTGTCCTTGTGGATGGAGGGGCTGCCAACGATAACATCGCTTATCTCCAGCGTTTTGGCCAGGTTGGACACGGATACGCCGAAGATCTGGCCGGCGTCCTGCAGAACCATTATCGCATTGGCATCATCAGCGTTTGCTCTTTCAATCACTTCGTCAAACGAGACACTAACGCGGGTAAGGGCCTGATACTGATTTGCAATGGCCTGCTGACCCGCATAAGTTTCAAGAC
>CAMDVP010000104.1 GCA_945877525.1 uncultured Clostridia bacterium
GACAGCCCATGTTCAGGTCGATGCCGTCGTACCGGCCACAGGCGGAAAGCTCCTCTGCGGCCCGGGCCATCAGGTCAGCCTCCTTGCCGAACAGCTGTAGGATCAGCTTCGGTTCCCGCGGATCCCGGGTCAAAAGACTCACCGTGGCAGGATGGTTTCGTGGCGCATACAGATAGCCCATAGCGCTGACCATTTCGGTATACGCACAGTCGCAGCCCTGCTCAAAGCACAGCACACGAAAGGGCCAGTCGGTCACTCCGGCCAGGGGCGCAAGGCGGAGGCCGGTCATGCCTTCGTCCCCCTGGGGAACAGCGCAATGCGGCAGGGCGCCTCCGCGTAGGGCGTCAGCACGGCGCGCATGATTTCGCCGTCGGTGTCCGGCAGCACAGGGAGATCAGCGGGTACGCTGCCGCGCTTGTGCCATGCGGGCACGTGCCGCAAAGGCGCCACCACCTGCCCGTCGACAAGTTCCGGCTCGCCGCAGAGCGCCACGGCCCATTTGTCCTCCGCGGGCACATAGGCCATCACCTCCGCCCCATAGCGGATGCAGGCAGACTGGTGGTGCCCCTCGCTGACTGACAAACTGCGGGGAAGCTCCACCTGAATCCTGTCACCACTGTGCCAGGTGCGTGTCAGCGTCAGCCAGGTGTGGGGGCGGCCTTCTTCGCCGCCCTCATCGTTCACGGTGATGCAGGCGTTTTCCGCCCAGGCGGGTATACGCAGGCGAAGGGCAGCTCTCACGTCCTGCTTCGTCTGAAGGGTCAGGGTATAGCGTCCCTCTCCTCCCTCAATGTTCATCAGCACCGCGCCGCCCGACATGGGCACCGCATACCGGCCCGGCTGATACAGGTTCACCGACATGCCGTCCGGCCGTGCTGTCACCGCACAGCAGGCTGCCTTCGCCATGCCCCGGCTCAGCCGGTTCAACACGCGCAGCGCCTGCTCGCTTCCTTCATGCACATGGTAGCAGTCCCGGGTGCCGCAGTTGACCGCAAGGCTGTTCACACGCTGATACGGCACGGGCTGACCGCCCTGCATTGCGGCAGGAAGACCGTTGACCCACAACGTCTCCAGGGCTTCCCAGGCCCAGGTGTTCTCTCCATCCAGCCCGGCCAGCGCCTCGGCCCACGCGCCAAGAGCCGCAGCATCCACCCCGCAGGAGGGCGATGCGCCGCCAATCGTCTCATCCGCTGATATGCCGCCGCACACCGCGCCGTGATATCGGCTGATCTTTTCCCAGCCAATCCGCGGTGCGGAGAGCTCCTGCCCGTTCCCGCTGAACTGACCGTTCAGCGCGGCGCTGCGCATGCCGTCGGCCAGGGATTCGCCGTGGCAGGTCAGGTACTGCCGGGTATAGAATCCGGCCTCGCTGCCGCCCTCAGCCTCCATGCCGGCCTCCATGTCCTCCCAGGGAGTTACGCGGGTCATGGGGCGCTGCACCGCAAAGGTATGCAGCACGCCGCTCCAGTCCATGGCCTGCTGGCGCAGCCTGTCGCACAAGGCCAGCAGCGCTTTCTTGCCGGTTACCCGATACAGCGCCTGCCACAGTTCCATCAGGTCGGCAGGGCGCGTGCGTACTGCGTTCTCCGCCAGCACATCCTCCCAGTGTGCAGCAGCCCATCCGCACCAGGACACGAGCTTTTCCAGCAGCGGACGGCGGGCGTCCAGCTCGTACATGGCCAGGGCAGCACGCATCACTGCCACCGCGTCCCGCACGTTCAGCGGAAGTCCCCCGTCCTCACCCTGGCAGTCCAGGGCGGCGCGGATCCATGCAGCGCAGGGCTCCTCCATAGGCTTTACCCGCACAAGGCAGGCCAGACGGAATGCGCCCTCCCATGCAAGGGGCTGCTTTTCCGCCAGGGCGGTCACATCCGCATAAAGCTGTTCCATCTTTTCATGCTTCACCCGCACCTGACCGGGGCGCAGCGGCAAATCCGTCAGGGAAATCAGCGGGGCTTTGTCAAAAATCGGCTTGAGCGGCACGGTATCTCCTCCACAATCATTACATAGCAAACCATTGTTATTATAGCGTATTTTGACCTGAACTGCAAGAAATCCCCGCCTCTTCGGCAAAAAAAGGCTGTGTCCTGCGCTTCGTGATTTGCACCTCGGCCCAGGCCGCGTGTTCCCGGACGGTTTCGGAGGGATGCGCCGCAAGGCTCTGCAGCGTGTCCATCAGATCCTCACGACCCTCGCACCCTGCCAGCAGGCATGCCTGGGCCAGCACCCGGTTGGGCAGCGCAAGATTCACACCGATGAGTTTCTGCAGCGCTGCCGAGGCTTCCTTCGGCCGGGCAAGCAGTTCCGCCAGCGGCACAAGGGGCTGTGTTTCTCCTGAGGGTGGCGGATTGTGCGGGCAGCATCGCTGGCACTCATCGCAGCCCAGCAGGCGGTTGCCCATGGCGATGCGAAGCTCCGGCGGCACAGGCTTGCCGGTGAGCATCCAGTTGCGCAGGCACTTTTCCCTGTGATAGCCGTTTTCATCAATGGCTCCTGTTGGGCAGGCCGTCATGCATCGCCGGCAATCCCCGCAGTGCAGGGAGTGGGGTTCCTCCTGCAGCGGAATCGTTTCATCCATTGGCATGTCCAGGGTCATGATCTGCACATGAAAGCGGCTGCCTGCGCCCTCCGCATAGGAGAGGGTGTTTCTCCCCTGGGTGAACCCCGGCAGGCGCGCGAAGATAGGCTTCACGCGAATATCATTGCGCAGGCGCAGGGGAACGCCCTTCGCCTCTGCACACCGCACGCAGTGCTGCACCGCTCGGTAAGCCCGCTGGGAGGCTGGATAGTAAGGATGAATCCAGCCCTCGCTTGTTCCAGACGCACCCTCAGCCTCATATCGCCATAGTGCCAGCAGCACAGTATGTTCTACCGTGCCGCACGCATTTCCCGGCACCGCAATCACCCGGAAAAAGCCAGCCCCTATCAATTCCCGCACGACGTCCATGGCCCAGCCTCCTTTGCTTTTATTATAACACATGCCGTGGCGCATGGCAAAAAATCCGATAAAATGGAAATAGTTTATCCTCAGTTCATTTTCGCGGTGTATGCTTAGGCGGTGATTTGGCAAGCATTTTCCTGAACGCGGAAGGGAGCGAAGGCTGCATGGTGAAGATTTTTTCCGACAGCACCTGTGATTTGTCCGAGGCGCTACTTGAACAATATGGGGTAGAGCTGCTGCCCCTGCATATTCTCCTGGGCGAGGACGATCGGCTGGATCGCACCGGCATCACACCCGAGGAACTCTTTGCCTGGTCTGACGATCACAGGGCCACACCCAAGACGGCAGCATTTTCCGTGGATGAGGTTCGGCAGCGCTTCAAGCCCCACCTGGATGTGGGGGAGGACATCATGTGCTTCTCCATTTCCGCGTCGATGTCCGCCTCCAACCAGAATATGCGCCTGGCCGCAGCCGAGCTGAACGCGGAGGAGCGCGTGTGCGTCATTGATTCCAAGAATCTTTCCACCGGCGTTGGCCTGCAGGTCATCGAGGCGGCTATCATGGCGCAGCAGGGCGCGTCGCTTAGGGAAATTGAGCAGCACATTCTGCATATCCGGCCCCTGGTGCGCGCCAGCTTTGTGGTGGACACGCTGACCTATCTGCACCGGGGCGGACGCTGCAGCAGCGTGTCAGCCCTAGCGGGTAGCGCGCTGCGCCTGCACCCCCGCATCGCCGTCATCGACGGCGCCATGGTTGCCGGCAAGAAATATCGCGGCAAGCTGGCCCATGTGATCGATGCCTATGTGCGCGACATGGAGGCCGACTTGCTTCGCGCCAGACCGGAGCGTGTATTCATCACCCACTCCGGCTGTAGTCGGGAGATTGTCGATAGCATCCGCGCCTACCTGACCGGGCTGCATCACTTCGATCAGGTGCTGGAAACCCGTGCAGGCGGGGTGATTTCCAGCCACTGCGGCCCCGGCACGCTGGGTGTGCTGTTCATTGCAGGTGAATAAAACATGAGACGGCTGTACAGAATGCTGCGCAGCCGCCCATTCATGTAAAAGCAAGGAGCGCCTGGCCAACACCAGGCGCTCCTTTTGAATTATTTAGTCCCAGGAAAAGTCGCCCAGAAGGGTTACGCCCTCATGGGCCACGGTGAGCAGGCCGCTGCGCGCATGTCCCACACGGGTGGAACCATCGGGGAGAATCACGCGCACCTCGCCAGGCTTCACTGTTGTAATGAAGGGCACATGCCCCGCCAGCACGGCCAGGTCGCCCTCCGCGCCGCGGAGGATCAGCTCGGCCGCCTCTCCGGAAAACAGCTTGCCGTCAGGCGATGAGATGTTCAGCTGGAAGGTGTTCATGCCTGCACCTTCTTCGCCTTGGCAATCACGTCGTCAATGGTACCGGCGAACAGGAAGGCGGATTCGGGCAGGTCGTCATGCTTACCCTCAATGATCTCGCGGAAGCCACGGATGGTTTCGCTGATAGGCACATACACGCCCTCAAAGCCGGTGAACTTCTCCGACACATGGAAAGGCTGGGACAGGAAGCGCTGAATCTTACGGGCACGGCTGACCAGCAACTTGTCCTCATCGGACAGCTCGTCCATACCCATGATGGCGATGATGTCCATCAGCTCGGCATAGCGCTGCAGAATGCGCTGTACCTCGCGGGCCACGCTGTAATGCTCCTCACCCAGAATGCCCGGATCCAGAATGCGGCTGGTGGAGCCCAGAGGATCCACGGCGGGATAGATGCCCTGAGAAGCGATCTCACGGGAAAGCACCGTCGTGGCGTCCAGGTGCGAGAAGGTCGTAGCGGGAGCAGGGTCGGTCAGGTCGTCAGCGGGCACATACACCGCCTGCACCGAGGTGATGGAGCCCTTGCGGGTGGAGGTGATGCGCTCCTGCAGGGCGCCCATTTCGGTGGCCAGGGTGGGCTGGTAGCCCACGGCAGAGGGCATGCGGCCCAGCAGGGCGGATACCTCGGAGCCGGCCTGGGTGAAACGGAAGATGTTGTCGATAAACAAAAGCACATCCTGGCCTTCCTGGTCGCGGAAGTATTCCGCCATGGTCAGGCCGGACAGGCCCACGCGCATACGGGCTCCCGGAGGCTCGTTCATCTGGCCGTAGACCAGCGCGGTGTTGGCCAGCACGCCGGATTCCTTCATTTCGTTGTACAGGTCGTTGCCCTCACGGGTGCGCTCGCCCACGCCGGTGAACACGGACAGGCCGTTGTGCTGCTTGGCGATATTGTTGATCAACTCCATAATCAGCACGGTCTTGCCCACGCCGGCGCCGCCGAACAGGCCGATCTTGCCGCCCTTCGAGTAGGGGCAGATCAGGTCGATAACCTTGATGCCGGTTTCCAGCATCTCGGTAGAGGTGGCCAGCTCGTCATAGGCCGGGGCGGGACGATGGATATCCCAGCGTTCGCCCTCCACAGGCTCGCCGTTATCCACCACGTCGCCCAGGACGTTGAAGATGCGGCCCAGGGTCTTGCGGCCCACAGGCACGCTGATAGAGGTGCCGGTATCGGTCACCACCGCGTCGCGCTGAAGGCCGTCGGTGGAGGCCATGGCGATGCAGCGCACGGTGCTGTCGCCAATGTGCTGGGCCACCTCGCAGGTCAGTTTGCGCTCGCCGATCATGACGGTCAGCGCGTTGTTGATGGGCGGCAGTCCGCCCTGGTCAAAACGGACGTCCACCACAGGTCCCATGACCTGGGTGACAATGCCCGTATGCTTGTCTGCCAATGTGGATACCCCCTTGCTTTATCAATGGGATGCGGGGAGATGCGGTCAGCTGCCGCTGCCTGCGACGATTTCGGTGATTTCCTGGGTGATAGCACCCTGACGCGCACGGTTGTACTTGATCTGCAGGTTGTCGATCATGGTCTGAGCGTTCTTGCCGGCGGAGTCCATGGCCATGCGGCGCGCGGCGACCTCGCAGGCAAAGCTCTCGCGAATGCAGCGCATGAGAACGCCAGCCACATAGTCCGGCACAGCCGTGTTCAGAATACTGGTTTCGTCCGGCTCAAACACTGCGTCCACCGTGGCGTTTTCCCTGCCCTCCGTGCGTTCCAGGGGCAAAAGCCAGGTCAATTGCGCCTCCTGGGTCATCATGCTCACATACCTGGTGGACACAATCCCCACCCGGTCGTATTCTCCTGCCAGAAACGCCCGGCAAAGCTCACGGGCCAGCTCACTCGCCTGAGCGCCAGTATAGCGCTCAGAGGAGGCAAATTCACCATGATACCGGTCGCAGGCACGCTTGCCGATGGGGATAACCTTCTCCCGCGGCATGCTTTCCGTTAGACGGAAAACATTGGCGTTATACCCTCCGGCCAGGCCGCGGTCGCCAGCGATGACCACAAGGCACACGCGCTTTCCCTCTGTAGGACGCATATAGGGGCTGTGAATGCAGTCCGGGCAGGCGGTGAGCAAATCCATCACGCTGCCAAAGGCCGCGGCATACTGGCGGCCGCTGTTCATGCTCTCGTTGGCCCTGCGCATTTTGGAGGAAGCCACCAGGCCCATGGCGCGGGTCAGGTGCAGGGTGGAGTTCACGCTGCGAATGCGGTTTTTCAGGGCCTTGGTATTGTATCCCATACCGTCACCGCCTCATGGAAGCAAGCGCTTCCTCCAGCTTCTTCACATCCTCGTCATCGTAGTAGCCCTGCTCAAAGCGCTGCAGCAGCTCGGCATATTCGGCCTCCAGCTTGTCATAGAGGCGCTGCTCCCATGCCTGCACGTCCTTGACGGCCACATCGTTCAGGAAGCCGTGGGTCACCGCATAGATGATGGCCACCTGGCAGCCCACGCGAACGGGACTGGACTTCTTCTGCTTGAGCACCTCGACGATGCGCTCGCCCAGGGCCAGACGGGCCTTGGTATCCGCATCCAGGTCAGAGCCGAACTGCGCGAAGGACTTCAGCTCCAGGTACTGGGCATAGAGCAGCTTCAGCTCGCCGGAAACCTTCTTCATAGCCTTCAGCTGAGCGCTGCCGCCCACGCGGCTGACGGAGATGCCGGGGTTGATGGGTGGCATCACGCCAGCATGGAACAGCTCGGTTTCCAGAAAGATCTGGCCGTCGGTGATGGAAATCACGTTGGTGGGGATGTAGGCCGATACGTCGCCCGCCTGAGTTTCGATCAGCGGCAGGGCAGTGATGGAGCCTCCGCCGTATTCGGGCGCTACGCAGGCCGCGCGCTCCAACAGGCGGGAATGCAGATAGAACACGTCGCCGGGATACGCCTCGCGTCCTGGAGGACGGCGGATCAGCAGCGACAGGGCACGGTAGGCCACGGCGTGCTTGCTCAGATCGTCGTAAACGATCAGCACGTCCTTTCCCTGCTCGCGAAAATATTCGGCCATGGCGCAGCCAGCATAGGGCGCGATATACTGCAGGGGCGCGCTTTCCGCAGCGGAGGCGGACACGATGATGGTATAAGGCATGGCCCCCGCACGCTCCAGCTCGCCCGCAATCTGCACCACGTTGGTGTTCTTCTGACCGATGGCAACGTAGATGCACAATACGCCGTTGCCGCGCTGGTTGATGATGGTGTCAATGGCGATGGTGCTCTTGGCCGTCTGGCGGTCACCGATGATCAGTTCGCGCTGGCCGCGGCCGATGGGGATCATGGAGTCGATGGCCTTGATACCCGTCTGCAGGGGCACCGACACGCCCTTGCGCTCGATGATACCGGGTGCCTCGCTCTCAATGGGGCGGGTTTCGGTGGTGGCGATGTCACCCTTGCCGTCGATGGGCTGGCCCAGGGCGTTCACCACGCGGCCCAGCAGGGCCTCGCCCACAGGCACGGACAGGGCGCGGCCGGTGCGATACACCGTGCTGCCCTCATGAATATCGTCCTTGTCGGACAGGATGGCGACGGAAACCGTCTCTTCTTCCAGGTTCTGGGCCATGCCGAAGCTGCCGTCCTCAAAGCGGAGCAGCTCGTTGGCCATGCAGGAGCGCAGGCCGTACACCCGGGCGATACCATCGCCCACGGTGATCACAGTGCCTGTTTCCGCCATTTCCACATGGGATTTGTAATTGCGGATTTGCTCCTTCAGGATGCTGCTGATTTCCTCCGGCTTGTTGCTCATCTGTTCATCACTTCCTTGATTTCATGCAGCCGGTGCTTCAGGCTGCCGTCGATCACCCTGCCGTCCACCCGGATCACCAGGCCGCCCAGCAGGGCTTCGTCCACAGAGCATTCCATGCGGATGCCCCGTCCGAGTTTCTTTTCCAGGCTTGCCTGAAGGTCGGCCTTTTCCTGATCTGTCAGGGGCACGGCGCTGGTCACCATGGCAGTGGACAGCTTCACAGCCGCATTATGCAGTTCCTCATAGGCACGAATAGCGTCAGGCACCTCGCGGATATGCCCATGGGCGCACATGACCTGCAGAAAGCTGACCACCCGCTCGGGCATGCGGCCGCCAAAGGCCTCTTCGATCACCTGCAGCCGCTCGTCCTTGGGAATGGCGGGCGAAGCTAACATGGCCAGGGCGTCGGGGACCTCGTTCAGCGTCTTTTGCACCAGATGCAGCGCGTCCAGCGTCGCCTCGTCCTCACCCTGCTCCATCGCCAGGGAAAACAGCGCGTCGGCATAGGCTTTACTCGTTTCCGTCATGCTCGTCACCCATATCCTTCAGGAAGGAGTCGATCAGTCCGCGATGGTCGCTTTCGGTCATTTCGCGCTGAAGGAGTTTTTCGGTCAATGCGGTGGACACGTCGGTGATTTCGCGGCGGATGGTGGCCTGTGCCTTCTTCTTCTCCATTTCGGCCTCGGTCTGCGCCTGACGGACAATGGCGTCGGCCCGGTCGCGGGCGTCGGCCACAATGCCGTCGCCGCGGCGGGTGGCGGCAGCCTGGGCGCTGCGGATCATTTCGTCCGCCTCAGCCCGGGCGCCGGCCAACTGGCTGGCATACTGGGCCTTGTCAGCATTGGCGGCCTTCTCCGCCTCGTCCGCCGCGCGGTACTGGGCGTCAATGGCCTCCTGCCGGGCGTTCAGCGTTGCCTTCACAGGCTTGTAGAGGAACTTCTTGAACAGCATGTACAGGATGCACAGGTTGGCCAGGGAAATCAGAATGCTCCATATGTTGATGGAAATGACTTCAAGGGATTGCATTTCCGTCACCGCCTTAGCGGCCCAGCGCCTTCAGCAAGACGCCGACGAAGGTGTTGGGAGCCACGAAGATCAGCAGGATAGCCACAACCAGCGCGTAGATACCGGTGGTTTCGGCGATGGCGCAGCCCATGATCATGGTGGAAGTGACGGCGCTCTTACTCTCAGGCTGACGGCCGATGGCCTCGCAGGCCTTGCTCACGGCGTTACCTTCGCCGATACCAGGGCCGATACCGGCGATCATCGCAATGCCGGCGCCCAGCGCGCACATACCAAGAATAATACCGATTGCCAGTTCCATAGTTCTACCTCCAATATGATTTTTTCGTTTGATTCACAGCGATACACACCTGCAGGTTACCGGGCCATGGCGGCCTTAGCCTTGCGGGCGGCGATTTCCTCAGAGGGATAGCCGCCAGACACGTTGAACATGGTCATCATGGCGAAGATGAACGCCTGGATGCAGCCGCTGAACACGTCGAAATACGCGCTCAGCACCGCGGGAATGCCGATTTGCAGGAAGGGCACCTCGCCCAGGATGCCGGGAAGCCAACCCAGCAGCGCTGAACTGAGTCCGGCAAGCGCCCAGGCTACCAGCGCGGAAATAACCGAGCCAGAAAGCACGTTGCCAAAGTGACGGAAGGTCATGGAGACGGGGGTGGCTATCTCGCCGATGAGATTCATGGGCAGCATTACGGGAATGGGCTCCAGGAATCCCTTGGCGTAGTAGAGTGGGCCCAGGGTCAGCTTGGCCTTTGTGATGAGAATGAACACCAGCACGCCCCAGCCGGCCACCACGTTGACGTCGGAGGTAGGCGGGAACAGCCCGAGGAGCGACATCA
>CAMDVP010000105.1 GCA_945877525.1 uncultured Clostridia bacterium
CTTCCTGCCGCGGCATTACAGCCCCCAGCATCACTACCGCCGAGAGGCAGACGATCAGCACCCGGCTGACCATGGGCAGGGCCTTCAATTCCCGCCCGGTGAGCAGCCACGCCAGCGCAAGCGTAGCCGCCATGCCCAGCCAGTATGCCCCCTTCGCCGGAACAAGCAGCGCCGCCACCTCCCCGGCCCCGGCCAGCATGGCACCGCCCGTGGCTGCCATCAGTCCGGTAAACAGCGCCGTCCACACTCTCCCAAGCCCACGGCCTTGCCACGCCAGCGGCATGCCCGCCACGCCCGGCCGCCGCATTACCCCCAGGCACACTGCGCCCACCACCGCCACCGCCAGCATGATTCCCGCCCAGCTCCACCTGCCGAACCGGCTGAAAAACGACGCGATCTCCTTTCCCGACGCGAAGCCCGCACCCACCACCGCTCCGCAGATTTCCGCCGCGACCCGTCCCGGACGCTTCTCCATCCCCGCACCCCCTGATGGAGCGTATGGCGCGATTCCCACGGAAAGAACGGGGAGAAGCCGCGCGTTCGGTTCCTCCGCCATGATTCGTATTCTGCCTTTGCAGTCTTACGATTGTACTCTGTTTTATCCTGGGAATGTTGAAAACCCGCCCTGCTTTTATCCTTCCGCCTTCGTTTGCTGTTCGCCCCTCTGTGCCTTGCTGATTTTCGTGCTGCGGCTTCGGTACTGTCCCGGAGTGAGCCCTGTTTGCTGCTTGAAGCTTCGGATAAAGGAGGAAACGTTGAGCATACCGGTTTTCTGACCGATCAGCTGAATCGAATCGCTGGTTTCCGTCAGCAGGCGGCAGGCCTCGGCGCGGCGCAGTGCCTGGACATAATCAGAGATGCTTTGCCCGGTCAGGTTTTTGAAGTAATGGGACAGATTGGACGGCGTCAGGGCAAAATGCCTGGCTGTGGAATAGATGGAGAATTCCGGATCAAAGCAGTTTTCCTCCACGTATTGCCGAATGCATTCAAGGCGCTCGTCCCCTGTTTCGCCGGACATCTGACCCATGGAGGTACAGGCGGTATGGATCAGTTCCTCCAGAAGCGTTACCAGCTCGTGGATTGTCTCAAAGCCGGACAGCCGCTCCAGCATGCTGTCTGTTGGATGAATGCTCTTGTTGTCGGTCACGGTATACAGGCTGTGCAGGGTCACGTTAATCACATCAAAGCAGATCATCCTGGCCACCGGAAAGGATACGCCGCTTTTGCTGATTCCCTCCATGATGGTGTGAATGCAGCGCGTGGTTGCTTCCGCGTCCAGCTGCAGCAGGTTCCATTGCAGCGCCTCCAGCTCCTTGAGCGGATAGGAGGATGCCGCCTTGCCGCTTTCCTGTTCGCTGGAATACACCGCAATACAGCTGTTGCCCCGGATCAGCTTGCCTTCCAGCGCCAGGGTTGCCTGCCGGTATGCCTCCGCCAGCGTTTCGGCGCTGCAGGAAAGGCTTACGCCAAAGGCCACAGAGCAGCCCAGGGTCTTTTGCAGATAATCCTGCAAGGGAAACAGCCTGCCCTCCCAATCGTCCTCCAAGCCAGGAAGCAGCATCACAGCCATGCCGCTGTCAGGCGGATTCTCACACAGGATCGCATTGTCAAAACGGAAGGATTCGGACAGCAGGGCAGCACGCACCGCCTTTGCCGCCGAAATGCCCAGATCGCAGGAAAAATCCAGCGCGATAACCGTCCATACCTCCGAGGCTGTCAGATCCGCTCCATTCTCCTTTGCCCGTTCCAGAAGCATTTCGCGCTCGTTGTCGCCGCGCAGGAGGCGCGACAGACAGTTCTGCAGCAGCGCCTCACGGCTGTTTTCCAGGCGATTACGGTAATTGTCGCTGTCCCGGGAAAGCTGCCGGAGCACGGCGGACACCTGCTCAAGCTCGGTTCCGCTCCCGGCGGGCGCATATGTCAGCGCCTGCTGACGCAGCTGATGCAGCGGCTTGTACTGCCGCATGGAAAACCAGTATACAAACCAGCCGCCCAGCAGGATCACCACCGCCATAATCAGCGCCATTCTCAGCAGCAGGCTATTCAGGGGCGCCTCCACTTCCGCTACGGGAATAGCGAATATATACTGCCAACCGACAATTTTCGACAGTGCGCCAGAAAGCAGATACTCCTGATGATCGATCATCACCCGTTGGGGTCCCGCCTGCCGGACGATCTCCTCCATGCCCGTCAGGGGAGCCTCCGCCAGGGCGCCAGGCTCGCCCATCACCACCCGATGGTGCTGGTCAAACACATATACATGCCCGCCGTACTGCGCCGCGATACCTTCGGTGGCCTGTCGCAGCCGCTTAACGGGAATCAGATAAATCGAACGGATCTTCGGGGAAATATTGCCGCTTTGCACAGCTATAAACAGTGTGATGTACTCGCCCTTCTGCCCGCCATACTGCTCCACCATATCGCTTCCCCAGGTAACGATGCCGTTTTTGCTGGACACAGCATCCTCAAAGTCCTGCCTGGTATGAGCGCTGTATACATATTGCTGGGAGAAGAATCTTTCCAGTGACAGAACGCCCGCGTTGGTGTACAGCATATCGCTGTTTTCGGCATAGACCATGATCAGTTCCGGAAGGGTCGTGATGGACTTGTAGGTACTCAGCGTGTTGACCGCGCTGCGGGCAGCCATAATGTCGCTACCGATAGCAGCGGGATGAAGCGAGGCATTATTCTGAATCAGATAGGACAGATGCACAATCTGCTCCAACTGCGCGTCAAACCCCTCCTGCACCTGCTCCAGCGCCCGGCTGTTGCTCAGCGTAACCTCTTCCGTAAAGCGATCCAGCGCGGCAAAATAAAATACCATGCACAAAACAAGCATCGGCAGGAAAAGCACCAGCGCATAGGACAGCATATACCGCAAAAAGGTTTTGCTTCGCAGCATCATATTCCACACTCCTTTGTGGGAAGGTTGTTTCAAGCATACCACATCGCGCCCTTTTTCTCAAGATTTGCACTTTTCTCGGGAAAGCCTTGAAAACAAACGCTTTTTGGCCTTCCTGTTCATCTGATGAACACCCTTTCATAAAATGATGATTGATTATTTGGTCTGTTTTACATATGATTAGTCCATCAGAAACGTGTAAGAGGTGTGGCCCGTGAGCAGCGCTACCATGGCAACGATCAAACAAAACCGCCGCGCGGCCCTGTGCAAAAAGGCCCGGCGCGTGCTTGGCAACTGGCAGCTGTATCTGTTTTTGCTTCCAACGGTACTCTATTTTCTTGTTTTCCGCTACTATCCCATGTATGGTTTGCAGATTGCCTTCCGCAATTACAAGGCAAGCAAGGGTATTTGGGGCAGCCCATGGGTAGGGCTGAAGAACTTTGAGCGCTTCTTTGCCACGGCGGATTTCTGGCAGCTGCTGGAAAACACCCTGGCCATCAGCGTCGGGAATCTTCTTCTGTCCTTTCCCGTGCCGATTATCCTTGCGCTGCTGCTCAATCAGATGCCCAGCAAGCGCTTCAAGAAAATCGTCCAAACCGTGATCTATGCACCGCACTTTATCTCCACCGTGGTGATGGTCGGCATCATCTTTCTGTTCTTTTCTCCCTCCTCGGGCATTGTCAATCATCTCATCGTCGCCCTGGGCGGGCAACCCATCCACTTTACCGCAGAAGCCAGCATGTTCCGTCCGCTATACATCGGCTCGGAAATCTGGCAAAGCGCCGGCTGGGGAAGCATCCTGTATCTGGCGGCGCTTGCCTCCATCAATCCGGAGCTGCACGAGGCGGCTGTGGTGGACGGCGCAAGCAAGCTGCAGCGTGTGTGGCACATCGACATTCCCGGCATTCTGCCGACGGTGGTTGTCATGTTCATTCTCAATTCCGGCAAGGTCATGGCCGTCGGCTTTGAGAAGGCATATCTGATGCAGACCTCCCTCAACATCTCCACCTCCGAAATCATCGCGACCTATGTGTACAAGCGCGGACTGCTCAAATCCCAGTTCAGCTTTTCCGCAGCAGTAGGCATGTTTGAATCAGTGGTGAACCTGGTGCTGATTCTCTCGGTCAACTTTATCTCCCGCAAGCTTTCCGATTCATCCCTGTTCTGAGGAGGGAAACGCATGAAAAAGGAAAATCGAATCGCCCTCTCCAGAGCCGATCGAACCTTTGATATTGTCAATTACATCATTCTTACCATCGTATTGCTTCTGGTGGCTTATCCGCTGTATTTCATCGTGATTGCCTCGGTATCCGACCCTGTGGCGGTGTACGCTGGCAAGGTGAGGCTGTGGCCGGTGCAGTTCACCCTGGAAGGCTACCGGCGCATTCTGGAATACGACGCGTTTTTCACCGGATATCGAAACACCATCCTTTACACCATCATCGGCACAGCGGTCAACGTGCTGGTTACCATACCGGGCGCCTATGCGCTTTCGCGCAAGGATTTGGCAGGCCGCAACACGCTTATGATGATGGTCACCTTCACGATGATCTTCAACGGCGGTCTGATTCCCACCTATCTGCTGGTGCTGCAGCTGAACCTGTACGACAGCATGTGGGCGCTGATCCTGCCGGCGGCAGTCAGCGCATGGAACCTGATTGTGGCGCGAACCTTCTTCCAGCAGACAATCCCCGACGAGCTGCTGGAGGCGGCGCTGCTCGACGGTTGTTCCAACGCCCAGTTCTTCGTGCGGATTGTGCTGCCGCTGTCCAAATCCATCCTGGCGGTGATGGTGCTGTTCTACGCGGTCAACCATTGGAACAGCTATTTCAACGCCCTGATCTACCTCAAGTCTCCCGAGAAATATCCATTGCAGCTGGTGCTGCGGAATATTCTGTTTGAAAATTCCATGGGCGACATGGTAGAGGATGCGTCCACGCTGGCCGCGCAGCAGCGCATGGGAGATCTGATCAAATACGGCGTCATCATGGCGTCAAGCCTTCCCCTGCTGATTCTTTATCCCTTCCTGCAGCGCTACTTCATCCAGGGTGTGATGATTGGCGCGGTCAAGGGCTGATCCATGGATCAAACGCTTGGTGAAGCGTTGAAAAATAAAGGAGGTATCCCTGATGAAACGGTTGCTCTGCCTGGTATTGTCCCTTCTGATGGTGCTTGGCGCATCCACTGCGCTGGCCACCGAGTATCCCCTTGCGGATGAAACGGCCAATTTCCGCCTCATTATCCGCGTGCGTCCCCTGCACGGCAACCCCGATGAGATGGAACTGTTCAGGCGCATGGAGGAGCTGACCAACGTGCATATCACCTGGGATCAGATTCCTCAGGCTGAGTATGACGAAAAGAAGAACCTGCTTCTCGCGGCCGGCATCGACCTGCCCGACGGCTTCTTTGGCAAGTTTTCCCTGAACGCCTCCGATCTTGTGACCTATGGCTCCCAGGGCATGCTCATTCCCCTCAACGATCTGATTGACCAGTACGCGCCCAATCTGAAGGCCCTGTTCGAAGCGCACCCCGAGGTTAAGTCCATGGTTACCGCCCCCGACGGCAATATTTATTCCACGCCCTATGTGCAGCAGGGCGAGGATGGCACCATTGCCAGCAACATGATGATCAACGTGACCTGGCTCCAGCGCCTTGGCCTTGAAAAGCCCACCACCATGGAGGAGCTCAAGGCCGTGCTGACGGCCTTCCGTGATCAGGATGCCAACGGCAACGGCGATCCCTCCGATGAAATCCCCATGACCTTCAAGTTCAATGGCTCGCAGCGCGACATTGGCGGTCTGTTCGGCGCGTTCGGCTATCCGGACACCCTGACGGACGATGGCCATCACCTGGTGCTGGACGGCGACAAGGTCGTCTTTGTTCCCACCACCGAGGGCTACAAGGCAGCCTGCAAATACCTGTATGAAAACTTCTTCTCCCAGGGCCTGATCGACATGGAAGGCTTCACCATGGACAAGAAGACCTACAACGCCCAGAATCAGGGCGATATCGCCAATATCGGCCTGTTCATGTGCTGGAATTCCTTCGACCTGGGCACCGTGCACGAAGCCGAATACGAGCCGCTGTCGCCCCTGCTCGGCCCGGACGGCACAACCTCCTGGGGCTGGACCGCTTCCAACAACATGATGTCCACCGGCTTCTCCATCACCAACGTTTGCAAGGATCCCGAGCTGCTGATCAAGTGGGTGGATACCTTCTACGATCCCTACTGGTCCATGCAGTGCGACCTGGGTCCTGTGGGCATTAACCTGATTGACAATGGCGACGGCACCTACTCCTATGCCGAAGTCCCCGAGGGCATGAGCTATGATGAGTTCCGCTACAAGGAAGCCTTTGCCTCCGACGGCCCCATCGCGCTGACCAGCGATTATTTCGGCACGGTCATTTCCCGCAGCCCCGGCCATCAGGCTAAGTTTGACCGCAACGAGAATTACTACCGCAAGTATGCCATCTACCAGTACGTTCCCTCCATGCTGATGAGCGAGGAGGACAACGACGCCCTGAGCCTGATTCAGACTGATATTCTCAGCTACACCAACGAGATGCGCGCCAAGTGGCTGGCCTACGGCGGTGTGGAGGATGAATGGGACGCCTATGTTGCCCGGCTGGAGAGCATGGGTCTGGAAGAATATGTGGATATCTACCAGAACGCCTATACCGCAGCATACGGAAAATAAGCCTCATGGCTGACTGAGCTGATGCTCTGCCACCGAAACAGGGGCTGTCTCTGAACAATCCAGTCAGAGACAGCCCCTGTTCTTGTCAATTCACCGAAGAGAATTTGCACCGTCCGCAGACGGCCTTCTCCCTCAAAAAAAGCGGCCGCCGTCCTTGACACGTTCCGGCATCCCGCCACAAATATAACGGGATGCCGCCTGTCCATGATCCGTTATTCCGCGCAAAGGCGCACAAGCGCGTTAGCGTACACCTTCGCAGCCTTCAGCAAGCCACTGATGGTGGCGTATTCCCCCGCCTGATGGGCCAGATCCTCATCGTCCGGGAAGGACGCGCCGAAGGCCACGCCCTGCTTCAACACCTTGGCATAGGTGCCGCCGCCGGTGGCCATGGCCATGGGCTCCAGGCCGGTTTCTTCATGATAGGCCGCCAGCAGGCTGCTCACCAGCTCGCTGTCCGCAGGCACATGGTGGGCAGGCTTCTTTTCCACATCCGTAAACGCGAAGCCCGACAGATGCGCATGTGCCGCGGCCTCCAGCGCGTTCAGGTCGGCGCTGACGGGGCAGCGCATATCCAGCGTAGCGGTTACCTCGCCGCCCTCCAGATGCAGGATTCCCATGTTGCAGGTCAACGGGCCGGATACCTCATCATGGCATGCGCAACCAAGGGACGCGCCGTCATGCTCCATGCCCACAGCGTCCGCCAGGGTCAGCAGCGCGCCCTTTACCCCCAGAGATTTCAGTAGCAGCAGCATCATGCCAATGGCGTTGCGCCGACCCTCCGGATAAGCGGAGTGTCCGGGAATGCCCTCGGCCGTCACCCAAACACCCTCGGCCGTCACCTCTGCGGTGTAGGGCAGGCCGGTCTTTTCTGCATATGCAGCCACCTTTGCGGCCAGCTCCACGCCGCCGTCAAGCAGCGCCTTCGACTCGCCGGGAATCACGTTCATGCGCTCGCCCGTCCACAGCTTTTTTACCTGCAGGCCCTCCTGCGCCAGGGGCGCGTGGATCGCCGCGTGCAGCATGGCCTTCTCCGTGTTGATCACCGGGAAGGACGCGTCCGGGGAGAAGCCCACCTCGGGCATATCGGCATGGGTGCAGTAGTAAGCCATGTCCTCCCAGCCACTTTCCTCGTCACAGCCGAGAATCAGGCGGATGGACCTCTTCAGCGGCACCCCGGCCTCCTTGATGGCGCGCATGGCAAACAGCGCCGCCAGGGACGGGCCCTTGTCATCGCTGGTGCCCCGGCCATAGATTCTGTCGCCCTCCCGGGTCGCGGTGAAGGGCGGCGTCTGCCAGCTGTCGCCCGCAGGCACCACATCCAGGTGACCCAGCACAGCCACCGCCTCGGGCGCGCCGCCCAGGGTCACGTCGCAGGCATAGCCATCCACGTTCCGCACTGCGAAGCCCATGGCCTGCGCGTCGGCCATGGCCGTGTCCAGCATGCGGCGCACCTCCTTGCCAAAGGGCGCGCCGTCAGCCGGCTCGGCCTTCACGGAGGGAATGCCAATCCATCGCGACAGGGTCGCAACGAGGTCGTCACGGTAGGAATCAATCAGCTGTCCGATTTTCTGATCCATCAGTATATCCTCCTCTTGTTTCATGCGTTGCGCGGATCCGGGGAGCGGCGCTTCTTCGCGTCCGGGTCGATAAACTCGATTTCCAGCCGTTCAAAGGGCACCGATTCCATAAAGGCGTCCGGAAGAAAGCGGGTCTGGCCGAATTCGTCCCATTCCCGCTGATTCTTGTCCAGCCAGAGGGGACGGGAAATGTCCAGCTTGTGACAGGCCTCGGCAAGGGCCTCCTGGGGATCCTCCCGCAGGCAGGGCTCCACAACCTGCCTGTCCATGCGGTGGTGGCGGATGGTGCGCACCCAAAGGGCTGTGGCCATAATTCCACCTCGTTTTCCATTCAATCGTACGGCAGAGCCGCCGGAGTCATTATGCCACGAATCCGCCGCAGATGCAAGGCACATTTCGGCCAAACCTGCGGAAACAACCTGGCGAAAACAGATTTTCGTTAACCAGAATATACATGCGCCATGAAGAGAACGCATATTCCTTTTCTGTCAAGGCATAGCCGCAGATCAATCTGTATTCTTCCTGCCCGAATGGACGAAATTCACGAAACCGTTTGCGTTCAACCCCCGAATGTGCTATACTGTTGAAGGAAACCCGCCGCGCCCTGAACGCTGGAGGTATGGAGGAATCGACAATGAAATACGGCCATTTTGACGACCAAGCCCGTGAATATGTCATTGATACGCCACGAACGCCCTACCCCTGGATCAACTATCTGGGCTGCGAGGATTTTTTTGGCATCATCAGCAACACCGCGGGCGGCTACTGCTTCTACCGCGACGCAAGGCTGCGCCGCGTGACCCGCTACCGCTATAACAACGAGCCCGTGGACAACGGCGGCCGCTACTTCTACATCAAGGACGGCGACACCGTGTGGAACCCCGGCTGGAAGCCTGTCAAAACCGAGTTGGACGAATACTCCTGCCGCCACGGCATGGGTTACACCGTCATCACCGGCAAAAAGAACGGTCTGCGCGCCAGCCAGCTGTCCTTCGTGCCCCTGGGTGTGAACGCCGAGGTGCACCAGGTCGCCCTTTGGAACGAATCCGACGCACCCAAGGACGTGATCCTCACCTCCTTTGTGGAGTTCTGCCTGTGGAACGCCCAGGACGATATGCTGAATTTCCAGCGCAACTTCTCCACCGGCGAGGTGGAGGTGGAGGGCAGCGTCATTTACCACAAAACGGAGTACCGCGAGCGCCGCAACCACTACGCCTTCTACGCCGTAAACGCTCCCCTGAGCGGCTTTGACACCGACATGGAAACCTTCCTGGGGCTGTACAACGGCTTTGAAAACCCGCAAAGCGTCATGACCGGCAAGATGGGCAACTCCATTGCCTCCGGCTGGCAGCCCATGGCCTCCCATCAGCTGCAGGTGCGCCTGGAAGCCGGTGAGGAGAAGAAGTTCAACTTCGTCCTGGGCTATGTGGAGGTGCCTCAGGAGGAAAAGTGGGCCGCCCCCGGCGTGATCAACAAGGCCCCCGCCAGGGAGCTGCTCAGCCGCCTGACCGAAGACGGGCAGATTGACGCTGCCTTTGCCGCCCTGAAGGCTCACTGGGATCACCTGCTCAGCGCCTATGTGCTGACCACCCCCGATGAAAAGCTTAGCCGTATGGTGAACATCTGGAACCCCTATCAGTGCATGGTCACCTTCAACATGAGCCGCTCCG
>CAMDVP010000106.1 GCA_945877525.1 uncultured Clostridia bacterium
TTCCCCCTTTCCGCCCATCGGATACGCCCAGCGCTGCTGCCTGTTGCGCTTGCAGGAAGGGCCGATCGTGCTGTTCAGCTTTACGGATCCGCAGTATGAAATTCTGCAAGGAAATGTAAAAGGCATGGATCTGACAGATGCTCAGGGAAACGTGCTGCATGGCTTTGGCCTGTTTGCAGCAGTGTCGTTTGATGAGGGCGAAACATGGCCCATGCAAAGGCTTATCACCACTGCCGATGAGCCCACGGAATATGATCCGGGCGCGTCTGTTAAGACGTTTATCATGGATCATGCTCACGGTCAGCCCATGGGCTATCTGCAGGCGGTTCAGGCTCCCGACGGCGTGATTCACCTTATTTCGAGCCGTTTGCATTACCGCTTGAACTTGGGCTGGTTGGTATCTCCGCATACAGTTGGCGTAACGGAATAGTATTTCACAATCCATCCCGGAATGATTCAAATGGGCAAGCCGCAACAGGATGCGCGATCCGGATGGACGCAGCACAGCGCAGGCAAATTGGAGCATCCGCTGTTTTCGCCCGTCTGCTTTTGCGATTTGCTCCCACTGCCATCCTTTGCTTCCCGATACATTGTTCCGGGTTGATTGGGACGATGATCTCATTTCACCGCCGGCGGGCCAGCTCCGCCCACAGGTCGTCCGGGGTCACGCCCTGCTCAAACAGCAGCACCAGCAGGTGGTACACCAGATCCGCCGCCTCGTAGCAAACCTCCGGCTTGGAGCGCTTCATGGCAGCGATGATGGTTTCACTGGCCTCCTCGCCTACCTTCTTGCAGATTTTCTCCACGCCCTTGTCCAGCAGATAGTTGGTGTAGCTGCCTTCCCGAGGATGCTCCTTGCGGTCGCAGATCACGTCGTACACCTGCTGAACCACGCCGGAGGTCGGCGGCAGGTCTTCCTCATCGGCGGTGAGAACGGGGTTGTGGAAGCAGCTGATTTCCCCAGTATGACAGGCAGGGCCTTTCTGTTCCACAGTCAGCAAAAGCGCGTCGCCATCGCAGTCATAGCGTATTTCCAGCACCCGTTGGGTGTGGCCGCTGGTTTCGCCCTTGCGCCACAGCTGATTACGGCTGCGGCTGAAGTAGGTGGCATAGCCGCTGTCGATGGTCATCTGCAGGGACTGCGCGTTCATGTAGGCCAGCATCAGCACCCGGCCGGTTTTCGCATCCTGGGCAACGGCGGGCACCAGTCCCTTTTCGTCAAATCTGATCCTGCTCATATCCATACAGGCAATCCTCCCATTCATTCGTGTGGTCAGCAAAGGCTGTCCAGCGCTTCCTCCAGGGTAAAGGCGTTCTCATACAGCGCCCTGCCCAGGATCGCTCCCGCGCAGCCCGCATCCCGAAGCGCAGCGATATCCCGCAGACTGCTCACCCCGCCGGATCCAATGACCTCCATCCCTGTCTGCGCAATCAGCGCGCGGGTGGCAGGCACGTTGGGCCCTTGCATCATGCCGTCCCGGCTGACGTCGGTATAAATAACGGTGGTCACACCCGCCTCTTTCATCTGCAGGGCCAGTTCTGCGGCGGTCAGTTCGGCGGTGGTCACCCAGCCGCGCAGGGCTACCCAACCGTCCTTTGCGTCAATGCCCACAGCAATCCGCCCCGGCCATGTTTCGCAGGCATTGCGGACAAGGCCGGGGTTTTCCGCCGCCGCCGTGCCGATGATGCAGCGTTGCACCCCTGCTTCCATCCGCAGACGGATATCCTCCATGGTGCGCAGCCCTCCACCCAGCTCCACCGGGCCGTCAAAGGCCTTCACAATGCGCTCAAGCAGCGGCAGATGGCGGGTTTTCCCGTCAAAGGCCGCCTCCAGATCCACCAGGTGCAGCCATTGCGCTCCCTTTCTGCGCCAGCGCCCGGCCAGTTCCACCGGGTCGCCAAAGTCCGTCACATCCTCACGCCGGCCCTGCCGCAGGCGCACCGCTCGGCCGCCCAGCAGGTCAATGGCGGGATACAGAATCATGGTGCAGCCCTCCTTCAGTCCAGCGTACCCTTGGTAGACAGCGCGCCCACAATGCGCGCGTCCGGGGTTGCCGCATCCCGCAGCGCCAGGCCGAAGGCCTTGAACAGCGCCTCCATTTTGTGATGGTCGTTGCGCCCGGCCATCACCCGCAGGTGAGCCGTCAGACCTGCGTTAACTGCCACTGCCCGGAAGAACTCCTCCGCCAGCTGCGTGTCCATTGTGCCGCACATGGGCGCGGCAAACGCCGCGTCAAAGGCCAGGTACGGCCTGCCGCTGATGTCGATGGCAGCAAAGGCCAGGGCCTCGTCCATGGGCATGAAGGCCGAGCCTGCCCGGCAGATGCCTGCCCTGTCGCCCAGTGCCTGACGCAGGGCCTGACCCAGGCAGATGCCCACGTCCTCGACGGTGTGGTGGGCGTCCACCTGCAGGTCGCCCGCGCAATGCACGGAAAGGTCAAGCAAGGCGAAACGGCTGAGTGCATCCAGCATATGGTCGAAGAAGGCCACGCCGGTGGAAAGGGCGGTTTGGCCAGAGCCATCGAGGGTGAGGGTGAGGGTGATTTCGGTTTCGTGGGTTTGGCGATGGAGGGTGGCGGTACGCATGGGCATTGCTCCTGTTTTTTTATTTTGGTTTTTGGTGTGGGATGAAAGCGGCCCCGGCTTGATCTTTTTGGGGTTCTATTGTGTGGTAAAAGCAACCCCGGCATGTACTTTTCGATTGGGCGAAAAGTACCAAAAGCCCACCGGGGCGGCCAATCTGTGCATGAGGGGTGGCCGCCCCGGACCCCTCGTATCCTAATACCTTGTGCGCGCACCCACGGGGCACCGCGCTAATTACGCCTCGCGGGGGCGAGGTGTCAAGCTTAGGAGAGGCGCTTGCGCGCCACCATATTCAGCATGCGTCATCGACGGGTTCTCTGGCGTAGAACGGTTAACCCAGCACGCAGGTTTTCGCGCCTGCGGGCGCGACCAGGGGGCTTTTCGGTCATCGTCGTTCCGCTTTCGACTTCCGCCTTCGACGGACTCGCCACTGGCGAGTTGTTGCCCCCTGGACTCCTTCGGGGTCTCCTATCGGATGAAGTTGACTTTATTTGCCGCAGGCCCCGCGTCGCGGCGCGCCCGTTGCGCGCCGTGACCCCTGCAAGGAAATCTGCCCATCGCAGAACACCCGAATGGGTGTCGAGAGGGCCGAAGGCCCTTCGCGGGGTTTCCAAAGGGGCAGCGCCCCTTTGGCAGGAGTCCAGAGGGCAGCGCCCTCTGGTCACTTTCCGAAGCGGATAGCCACAGCGTTGGCGTGGGCGTCGAGGCCTTCCTGGCGGGCGAGGAGGATCACCTGGTCGGAGACGGCTTCAAGCTCCTCGCGGGTGCAGCAGATGATGCTACTCTTCTTGACGAAATCATCCACGCTCAGGGGGGAGAAGAAGCGGGCGGTGCCGCTGGTGGGCAGAACATGGTTGGGGCCGGCGAGGTAATCGCCCAGGGGCTCGGGCGACCAGCGGCCCAGGAAGATCGCGCCGGCATTGCGGATGGACGGCAGGAGCGCATAGGGCTCGCGAACGAACAGCTCCAGGTGCTCCGGGGCAATCTGGTTGGCAATCTCCGCACAGGCGGAGAGGTTCGGCGCAATCACGATGGTTCCATACGCGCCAAGGGATTTCAAAACCGTTTCCTTTCGCGGAAGGAGGTCTGTTTGGCGTTCCAGTTCCACGTCCACCGCCTGCGCCAGCGCCACGCTGTCTGTAACCAGAATCGCCGCGGCAAAGGGGTCATGCTCCGCCTGACTGAGAAGATCCGCCGCCACATAGGCCGGTTCAGCGGAGTTGTCCGCAATCACCAGCACCTCACTGGGGCCGGCCACCATGTCGATGCCCACATGGCCGAACACCTCGCGCTTGGCATTGGCCACATAGATATTGCCGGGGCCGGTGATCTTGTCCACCCGGGGGATGCTCTCCGTGCCGAAGGCCAGCGCTGCAATCGCCTGCGCGCCGCCCACCTTGTAGATGCTGTCCACCCCCGCAATGTCCGCCGCGACCAGCGCCAGGGGATAGCTCGCGCCGCCGTCCTTGCCGGGGGGCGTGACCATGACGATCTCCCGCACCCCCGCCACCCGGGCAGGCAGCACGTTCATCAAAACGCTGGAGGGATAGGCCGCCGTGCCGCCGGGCACATACACGCCCACACGATCCAGAGGCGTAATCTTCTGCCCCAGGGCAATCCCGGGCTGAAAATCAATCCAGGTGTTCTGCTTCTGCTTCTCGTGGAAGGCCGTGATGCGCCGCGCAGCCTCCCGCATGGCGGCAAGCCACTCGGGGGATGCCGCGGCATAGGCGGCGTCGATTTCCTCCCGGGTCACCTTCACCGTATCCGCGGTCAGCTGCACATGGTCAAACCGGGAGGTGTAGTCAAACAGCGCCGCGTCGCCTTCCGCTCGCACCCGGGCGACGATTTCCTTCACCCGGGCGGATATTTCGTCGTTCTGCAGCTGGCTTCGCTCCATCACCCGCCGCTTCAGCGCCTGCACATCGGTCGATTGCAGCATGGGAATCATGTCTGTTCCTCCTTCATGCGCCGCACCTGCTCCGCCAGGCCGTCGATCAGGCCGCGGATGCGCTCGCGCTTTGTCTTTAGGCTCACCCGGTTGCACACCAGCCGGGCAGATACGTCGCAAACCTCCTCCAGCACGCTCAGGCCGTTGGCCCGCAGGGTGGAGCCGCTTTCCACAATGTCCAGGATTACGTCGGACAGGCCGATCACCGGGCCCAGCTCCACAGAGCCGTGTAGCTCGATGATTTCAATGGTCTGCCCCTTGCCGTCGTAGAAGCCGCGGGCGATACGGGGATATTTCGTCGCCACGCGGAAGGTGGCCCGGGTTACCGGGGCGCTGGCTTCCGCATAGCCCGCCACGCACAGCTTGCACTGGCCGAAGGTCAGATCCAGCACCTCGTAGAGCGGACGGCCGGATTCCAGCAGCGTATCCTTGCCCACCACGCCAAGATCCGCCACGCCGTGATCCACATAGGTGGGCACGTCGCTGGGCTTGACGAGGATGAAGCGGAGATTGTTCTTCCTGTCCCACAAAACCAGCTGACGGCCAGGCTGGCGGGGTTCGGAGCAGTCAATGCCCAGGTTTTCCAGGAGGGTGAAGGTCTGCTCGGCCAGGCGTCCCTTGGCCAGGGCCAGGGTGATCACGTCCTGCATGTTAATCCTCCTTTGGATAGCACAGACAGCCGTCCTGTGTCAGGTAGACCCCGCGCCGCGCCTGTCCGCGCCGGATTCTCTCCGCCATGCCGTCCATGGTCATATCGTAGAGCAGCACCGCGCTGCAGCCCTCTGCCCGGCGGCTTTCGGCATATTCGACCGCCTGACGCAGGCACCCCGGAGCAAAGCCCACCAGCTCGTCAGGCACGGGCGGCTTGAAGGACGCCCCCTGCCGCTCCAGGGCCATAAGTAAAAGCTTGAGGGACAGCGCAAAGCCTGTGGCGGGCAGCGCCCGGCCAAAGCGTGCGGGCAACCCGTCGTAGCGGCCGCCGGAGATCAGCGGCTGGCCCAGGTCGGCGGTCATGCCGCGGAAGATGGTGCCGCTGTAATAGTTTGCCTGATGCACCATGCCCAGGTCAATGGTCAGGTATGATGCGCAGCCGTATTCCGTCAGATAGCCGATGATGCTCCGCAGTCCGGCAATGGCTTCCCGGCACAATGGGTGGGCGGTGAGCGCCTCCGCCTCGTCCAGCACCTCCGTCCCGCCGTAAAGCCGGGGAAGTCGCATCAGGCGGCGCGCCACATCCTGGTGCACATCCAGCTTCTCCAGGTACAGCTGCATGCCCAGGGTGTTCTTCTGCTCGGTCAACTCCCGCAGCACGGCGGACTGCTCCGGGGTCAACCCCGCCTCCTGCATGAAGCCGTCAAAGAACCCCGCCTGGCCCAGTTCAATCTGGAAATCCTTCAGCCCCGCGCCCCGCAGCGCCTCGATGGCCAGGGCAATCACCTCCGCGTCGGCCATGGGGCTGCTCTCCCCCATCAGCTCCACGCCGGCCTGGGTTTCCTCGCACAGGAGGGACAGGCTGTCGCTAACATAGCGGTTGGCCGACTGCACATAGCACAGCCGCAGGGGCAGCGCCTCCTCCCTCAGCCGTCCCGCCGCCAGACGCACCGAGGGGATGGTGGAATCCGGCCGCAGGGCCAGCACCCGGCCCCGGCTGTCGAAGGTTTTCCACACATGCTCGGGGCGATAGCCGTAGGTGGGGTCATCCAGTGCGTCGTAGTATTCAAGGATGGGGGTTTCCACCTCCTGATACCCGCTGAGGAAAAACAGGCGACGCACCTCCTGCTCCAGGCGGCGCTTGCGGGCGCACTCGCCCGGGAGGGTGTCCTGCATGCCGGTGGGTATCTGCAGCCTGCGGGGCTCCATGGAATCGCCTCCAAAAGTTTATCGTGATAAAGTGTTAACGTGATGAATTATACTATGCCTCCTTTGCCCTGTCAAGAGGAAAAAACTTTACAAGCACACAAAAGGCTTGTATAATATGGTATCCGCATATGGCCCCCGCGGGGAGCGCAAGCACCCGACGGCAAAACGGCCCGGCGGAAATATATATCGTAGGGCATCCGATACGGAGCCTGAACGGAGGTTTTCTCCATGGAACGGAAAAAGCTGTACAACCTGGTGCTCCTGGCGCTGTTTGTGGCGCTGATCTTCCTGCTGGGGCAGACGCCCCTGGGGCTGATTCCCCTGGGCTGGTGCAACGTGACGCTGCTGGTGATTCCCGTGGCGGTAGGCACCATCTACATGGGGCTAAAGAGCGGGCTGATTCTCGGTCTGGCGTTCGGCGCGACGAGCTTCGTGTCCGCACTGATCAAGCCCTCGGTGCTGGTGTCCACGCTGATGGGCGCGTCTCCTGTACTGACCACCGTCATGACCTTTGTGCCCCGGCTGTGCATTCCGCTTGTCATCTACGGGGTATATACCCTGCTTGAAAAAAAGCACCCCCACATCGCAGCTGCCGTGGCCTCCGCCTGCGGCTCGCTGACCAACACGATTTTATATTTGGGGCTGATGCTCCTGTTTTACGTTCTCTGCGGCATTGACAACACCGCCGTGCTCACCGCCATCGGCGCCACCGCCGGGGGCGCCGGCCCCTGCGAGGCCATTGCCGCCGCGCTGATTTGCCCGCCCATCGTGGCCGCGCTGAAAAAGGTTCGCCGCTGAGCAAATTCATCCACCGGAGGCTTGCTACCATGATCTTTACCCTTGACATCGGCAACACCAACATCAAAACCGCCCTGTTCAACGGGCCGGACATGGTGAAATACTGGCGTGTGTCTACCAATAAAATGAATACCTCGGATGAGTATGGCATCCTGCTCACCAGCCTTTTCCGCAACGAGGGCATGGATCCCGCCCAGGTGGAGGGCATCATCATCTCCAGCGTGGTGCCCACCATCAACTTCACCATCGAGCACATGTGCCAGAACTACTTTCACCAGACGCCCATGTTTGTGGTACCGGGGGTGAAAACAGGTATCAACATCAAATATGAAAATCCCCGGGAACTTGGCAGCGACCGCATCGCCAACGCCGTGGCCGCCTACGAGGAATACGGCGCGCCCTGCATCTTCATCGACTTCGGCACCGCCACCACCTTCGGCGTAGTGGGCGAGGGCGGCGTGTTTCTGGGCGGATGCATCTGTCCCGGCGTGAAGCTGTCCTCCGAGGCGCTGGTCAACGGCACCGCCAAGCTCCCCCGCTTTGAACTGACAAGGCCCGAGCACGTCATCGGCCGAACCACTCTCACCAACCTGCAAAGCGGTATGTACTACGGCTATGTGGGTCTGGTGCGGAACATCGTGCGGAAAATCAAGCAGGAGCTGGGCCGGGAGGCGCTGGTGGTGGCCACCGGCGGCATGGCCGTGATGCTGGCCGAGGAGAGCAAGGTCATCGACAAGCTGGACGGCCTGCTGACCCTCAAGGGCCTGCGGCTGATTTACGAGAGGAACAGGGACATCGCCTGACGAACCCAGGCGGAGGAAGGGAGGAACCGTTTCAATGAAGGAAGTTGTCATCGGATTCCTGGGCTGCGGCAATGTGGGCGGCGGCGTATGGGAGCTGCTCAAGGGCTTTGCTCCGGAGATCGCCCACAGGGATCATGTATCCATCCGCGTCAAGCGCGTGCTGGTGCGCGACGTGACCAAGGCCCGCAGCTGCTCGGTTCCCCCTGAGCTGCTTACCACCGACCCCGCCGACGTGCTCTACGACCCGGAAATTTCCCTGGTGGCGGAGTTCATGGGCGGCGAGCAGCCTGCCACGGAATACATGCTCACCGCGATGAAAAACGGCAAAACCGTGGTCACCGCCAACAAGGTGGCTGTGGCGCTGAACTGGCACCGTCTCCAGGCCGCCGCCCAGCAGAGTCGGGTGGGACTGTACTACGAGGCCAGCGTCTGCGGCGCGATTCCCATCATCTCCACCCTGATGACGCCCCTGCAGGCCAACCGTATCGACAAGCTCATGGGCATCATCAACGGTACCACCAACTACATTCTCAGCCGGATGTATCAATACGGCGAGGACTACGACCTGGTGCTGCGCGACGCGCAGAAGCTGGGCCTGGCCGAGCCTAACCCCGCCAGCGACGTGGAGGGCATGGACGCAGCCTACAAGCTGTCCGTCATGGCCAGTCTGGCCTTCCACGCCCGGGTGCCCTTCAAGCAGGTGTACCGCGAGGGTATCACCCGGGTGACCGCCATGGACATCGCCTGCGGCAAGGAGATGGGCTATGTGCTGAAGCTTCTGGCCATTGCCAAGCGGGACGGCAGCACCATTGAGGTGCGCGTCCATCCCACCTTCCTGCCCAAGGATCATCCCCTCAGCCGGGTGGACGGCAGCTTCAACGCGGTGTACCTCCACGGTCATGCCTGCAAGGAAATGATGCTCCAGGGACGCGGCGCGGGGGACATGCCCACCGCCAGCGCCGTGGTAGGCGATATTCTTCAGGCCGCCACCGCCGAGGTGCATGTGCATCCCACCTTTGCCAACACCGCCGAGCCCGACGCCAGCCTGACCTTTACCGACAACTGGAAGACCCGTTTCTTCATCCGCGTTTCGGCCTCCGACGCCCCTGGCGTGCTGGCCCGGGTCGCAGGCTGCTTTGCCCGGGAGAACGTGTCCATTGCCACCATGATGCAGAAGGACGCGGTGGAGGACGGCCGGGTGCCGCTGATCTTCATCACCCACGCCGCCCCCGAGCAATCCATGCAGGCGGCGCTCCGCCACCTGGAGCCGGAAATCTGCCGGCTGGAAAGCGTTATTCGTGTTGAGGCCTGACCGCCAGGGGCTTTGCCCCTGGACCCCACCAGAGGGCGCTGCCCTCTGGACTCCTGCCAAGGGCGCTGCCCTTGGATCCTGCGAAGGGCCTTCGGCCCTCTCGACACCCGGGCGGGTATACCGCTTCGGGTTTTTTCCTTTGCAGGGGTCACGGCGCGCGACAAGCGCGCCGCGACACGGGGAATGCAGCTTGCCGCTGCGGCGGCGGGGAGGGAACCGTGCCTACGGGTGCGGGCAGAGGGCTTTGCGATCATCGTCGCTTCGCTTTCGACTTCCGCCTTCGGCGGACTCGCCATTGGCGAGGCGTCGTCCTCTGCACTCCTTCGCGGCACCCCTATCGGATGTTACGATAGGGAAGCTGTAGCAGTATCCAACCAGTTACATTTACCACACCCTCCATCCGAAGGGATGCGAAGGTTTCCAAAAGGCGACGGCTCGCCAGTGGCGAGTCCGCCGAAGGCGGAAGTCGAAAGCGGAGCGA
>CAMDVP010000107.1 GCA_945877525.1 uncultured Clostridia bacterium
CAGATTTTTTTGAAAAAGGCTCAGCTCTGACAATCGGTTCGTTTGACGGACCTCCGGCATGGGCGGCCTTCAGGTCGTTGGCATGCAGAAGCAGCACGCGCCTGCCTGTGTCATGGGTCAGCTTGGACGCGACAAAGGCGGCCTGCCCCTCGGACAGGCCGGTGACGGCGGTGATTTTGCCCTCCGAAAGGTTCCGCAGGAGGGTCTTCAGTGCGGCGGAGGACGCTCCGCCCAGAAGCGCTTGATTCATGGCGATACCTCGCACTTACTTTCCGTTATAGCTCTGCATGGCGTGCTCCGCGCCGTTTTTCACCCAGTCCTCGGCGCAGTCTGCCGCCAGGGCGAAGGCCTGGGTCATGGCGTCCTGCTCCTCCCGCAGCTGGTAGCGAGACAGCACCCAGTCCGCCAGATCCCAGCCCTCGGGCTTTGCGCCCACCCCCACCCGGATCCGGGGAAAACCCTGCCCCGGCGTGTTGGCCAGGATGGAGCGCATGCCGTTATGGGTGCCTGCGCTGCCGGCCTTGCGCATGCGCAGGCGGCCAAGGGGCAGGTCGATATCGTCATAGATGACCAGCAGATTTTCCAGGGGACACTTGTACCACTGCAAAAGCTCCGCCACGCACTGGCCGGAGAGGTTCATGTAGGTCTGGGGCTGGCAGATCACCAGACGGCGGCCCTCCAGGGCGGTTTCGGCCAGCAGGCCGCTGCACTTCTTCCGCGTGAGGCTCACACCCAGGCGGCGGGCCAGCACATCGGTTACCTCAAAGCCCACATTGTGCCGGGTGTGGGCATACTGCAGGCCCGGATTGCCCAGGCCCACGATCAGGCAGGTTTCTTTTTCCATGGCGTATCTCCAAAACACGTTTTCGCGGAGAGGCAATTCGCGCCCCTCCGCTGAAGGTAGTAAGGGTCAAACAGGAAATCAGGCCATCAGCCAGTCCGCGGGGCGGATGGCGGCGGTGGGCTGCTCGTCCTGGGAAATGTCGAGGATCATCAGGCTCTTCTGGCCGCTGACACGCTTTTTGCCGGGAGCGGCGGTTTCCATGACGAAGGCCATGCCCACCACCTCTACGCTGAATTCGTGCATCAGATCGACCATGCCCTTGGCTGTGCCGCCGCCCTTGAGGAAGTCGTCCACAATCAGCGCGCGCTGGCCCTCCTTCACCGCGCGGCGGGAGAGGGACATGGTTTCAATATGCCCGGAGGAGCCGGAAACATAATTGATGTTCACCGCACTGCCCTCGTATACCTTGGAGGAGCGGCGGGCAATGACAAGCGGCACGCCCAGGGCATGGGCGGTGGTCATTGCCACGGGAATCCCCTTGGTCTCCATGGTGAGGACAAAGTCCGGCGCGGCATCGTAATAGGCCGTGGCGAGAATGTCGCCCATGCGGCGAACGATTTCCGGGCTGGACAGGATATCGGACAGGTACAGGAAGCCGCCGGGCAGCACGCGGCCCTGCCCGCTGAGCTGCCGGCTCAGTTCGGCAATGTATTCCCGGGCCGCTTCGGGCTGCACCGTAGCGCGGTAGCGCACGCCCCCGGCTGCCCCGGTGACCGTGTCCAGTTCGCCCAGGCCAAACTGCCCCACCACCTCGCGGAGAATGTCGATATCCTCGCTCATGGTGGACTTGGCTGCGCCAAAAAGGTCGCAGAAGTAGGACAGGGTGAAAATGCGGTTGGGCGCGTCGGAAAGAATTTTCATCATGGCGCTCATGCGCTCGTTGCGGCGGATTTTATCCACGGAAGGTCGCTCCTTTCATAGTCCCGCCTATTATAGCACAACAGCGCGAATGATGGAAGCCTTAATTTGCAGAAATGTTCGTCTTTTTTTCGTTTTTCTTCCTGTCCAGCCCGCTGCACAGCTCCTGGAGAATCCTTTCGCGCAAAGTCCGGCAGCATGAGGGCCAACGGATGGCGTAATGCCGCGCCAGGGCCTCGTCGGCCAGGGTGAGCAGCAGGGTCATGGCGGGATGCTCCGGCACATCGGTGAGGGACAGAAGCCACTCCTGCCCGCCCAGGCGCTGCACGGCGGTGCAGGGGGGCAGCTCCAGCGAGGGGCTGCCGGGCTGAAAGCCATCAGCGAGGGCGTGGTTCACTGCATCATACACCGCCGGGGCCGCGGCGCGCCAGCGCTTTTCCAGCAGGGTAGGGGCCTCGTCAGCGGGGAGGGTGAGCACCGCGTCCATCAGCGGCACGCCACCTTCCAGCAGGCGCAGGTGCAGGCAGATGCTGCCGTCCTTCAGGGTGAAGGAATCCGCGGGGGCCTGCTGCTCGGCACGGAAGCGCGCACGCCAGACGGGAAAGGCACCGTCCATCGCCCCGCGGCGGCTGACGGGAATGCGCTGGACGAAGGCCTCCAGCGTATACAGCCCTTCGGCGGTGGGTTCGAGCAGGTTGCCCGCCGGATGGGGCAGGGTGCGCAATTGGCCCTGCTCCTCCATGTCGCACAGGTTCAGCTGCATGGTAAAATAATTCATCAGGTCCAGCTCTACCAGGAACTGCAGTAGCTCCGTGTCCGTCACGGCCCCCAGACCCCGCAGGGCGTAGAGAATGGTCAGCTTGCTCTCCGGCTCGGGAATATGCTTGCGCTCCATGGAATCCTCCCGATAAAGAAAGCCTCCCAAACTCGCGCTTGAGAGGCTTTGGTCGCTTGTATCAGCCAGCTGGCGATCAGGCCAGGAAGGGCTTGATATCGTTCATCAGGTCGTCGCAGTCGTCAGCGTACACCTCAAGGGTGATGGGCTTGCTCAGATCCAGGCTGAAGATGCCCAGGATGGACTTGGCGTCAACCACGTGACGGTCGGCCCGCAGGTCCATATCGTAGGGATAGCGGTTGACCATATTCACGAAGGTCTTGACGTTCTCGGCCAGACTCAGCTTGATGTTAATGGACTTCATACTTGGAAGCACCTCCTTATTTATGGTACGTGGCTATTATACTCTAAGACGGAAAAAAATGCAATAGAAAAACAGGTCAAATCTGCATTAAAAAGAGCCAAAACCACGAAAAATCAAAGGTTTGCGGCAAGGCGGCGGGCTGGATGGGAAAATGCGGGCAGGAAAAAGCAGGCGCGCCCCGGGGAGAAAAGGCCCGGGGCGGCGCGTTGACATTCGGGGCCGGATATGCTATGATTTTTCAGGCATTCATCCATGACAGACAAGGAGGAAACCTGATGCGCCGTTCCTTATGCCGCGGATGGTACGCGGTTTTTTTCATGCTTGCAGCGCTGCTTCTGCCGCAGCTTTCCCTTGCGGAGGAAGGGCTCGCCCTGCGGGGATACAGCTCTGCAGAGGGCTATGTATACCTGAACCTGGGCGAAACCGAGCAGACCCTGGAGGGCGATGTGCTGCCCATTGTGTGGCGGGTGCTTTCTGTTGAGGAGAACAGGGCGTACATCGTCAGCGAATATGTGCTGGGAAACCACCGAATTCACCCTGATGACAACGAGTGGATTGCCTTCGGGGCGGACTTTGCCAAGACGGAAATGTGCGAGTTTCTCAACGGCACCTTCGCGCCGAAGGTGTTTACGGAGGAAGAACTGTCCTATATTGTAGAAACGGAGAAGTACGGGCGGATGTTCCTGCTCTCCAGCGATGATCTGAAAAATAAGGCGTACGGCTTTGGCACCGATAAATCCCGCAAGGCCTGGGGCACGGAATACGCCGTGGCCAACGGGCTGTTCAAGTATGGCGTGGGCAACGGCTCCCACAGCCCCTACTGGACGCTGAGCCAGAGCAGCACCGCCCCCTATGCCGCCCGCTGCACCAAGGCAAAGGGCAACCTGGGCTGGATCCGCGTGGTGGTGGAAAACGAGGGCTACCGCCCCGCCTGCTACCTTGACCTGAACGCCTGCGCTGTGGTTGGGGGCGGAGGAACGCTGGATGATCCCTACCGTTTGGGCAGCCGGGCGGAATAAGCCCCAGCTGCGCCCCAACACAAAAAGGAGGAACCTGCCATGCAATGCGAAAGCAATCGCCCGCGCCGCATTCTGCGGCTTCTGGCCTTCACAGCCGTGCTGCTTCTGACGCTTGTGCTCAGTGCCGCGGCCCTGGCGGCGGAGGCAATGGATATTACCGAGGACTGCAAGTTCAAAACATCGGGCACCAAATACAAGTATACGCAGATGACCGACAAAAAGTATACAACCAAGTGGGAAAGCAATAAAACCAAGGCCCCTAATATCCAGATTACCGCCACGAAGGCCATGCCCATCAAGTATTTGTATGTATGCTTTGCCTCGATTCCCGAGGCATGGGAGGTGCAGGTGGCCGACGGCGACGACTGGATGACCGCCATTCCCGGAGATACGCGCTTTCTTCACACCCTGGTTACGCTGCCGGAGCCCGCGGAAAAGGTGCGCCTGATTGTCCGCAGCGAAAAGCAGTGCGTGCTGGCCATTAACGAGCTGTTTGTGCTGGGGGAGGGCGAGCTGCCCGACTGGGTTCAGGTGTGGGAGCCCACCTGTGAAAAGGCGGATATCCTGTTTCTGTCCACCCACCCCGATGACGAGCTGATTTTCTTTGGCGGCGCCATTCCCACCTATGCGGCGGAGCAGCAGCGGGATGTTGTGGTGGCGTACTTCACCAAGTCGAATACCACCCGCTCCTCCGAGCTGCTCAACGGCCTGTGGAGCATGGGCGTGCGGAATTACCCCGTGATCGGCCCCTTCGGTGATACTTACAGCAAAACGATGGAGGCTGCCTACAAGGCGGCGGGCGGGCAGGAGAAGGTCCGGTCCTGGATTGTGGAACTGTACCGCAAATACCGCCCGGAGGTGGTGGTGACCCAGGACAAGGACGGCGAATACGGGCACTATCAGCACCGGATGATTGCCGAGGCGGCGATGGACTGCATTGAGCTGGCCAATACCGAGGGTGAGTTCCTGGACTCCTTCCTGACCTACGGCAACTGGCAGGTGAAAAAGCTCTACCTGCACCTGTGGCCGGAAAACCAGATCGTGTTCGACTGGAACGAGCCCCTTCAGTCCATGGGCGGCATGACCGGGCTGGAGCTGGCCAACAGGGCTTATACCACCTATCATATTACCCAGCGTACCTCCGGCATGAGCGTAATGGAAACCGGCACGGAATATGACAACCGCGTATTCGGCCTGGCCTACACCGCCGTGGGCGAGGATGTCCGCAAGGACGACTTCCTGGAAAATATCTACGACCAGCCCGGCTCTTATGTGCCCGCGCCCGCTACCACTGCGCCCACCCCTGCACCCACGCCCGTGCCGGCCTATGTGTCCAAAACCCCGGCGCTGAACGAGGCGGGCTTCCTGGACGAGGGCGAGTTTATCTATTCCAGCGAGGACGAGGGACTGTGGATCTTCATCAATCAGACCTGCCGCATCATCATCGAGCGCAAGTATGACGCCAGCATGCCCCTGACCTGGTTCGAGGCGGAAATCTGGAGCGACGTGGAGGCGGGCGAGCTGCTTCGCACCATCCAGAACGACCCGGAGAAAATGGGCAAGGTGCGTGCCGACGCCCAGGAAACCGCCAAGAAGCATCAGGTGGTGTTTGCCATGAACACCGACTATTATACCTACCGAATCGGCGGCCCCCGCAAAATTGGCGTGGTCATCCGCGACGGGAAGATTCTCTACGACGACCGCTACACTGAGGAGCAGGCCAACAACGCCTACCTGTTCCCCAACCTGGACAGCCTGGCCTTCTATCCCGACGGCCGGCTGGAGGTGTACCGCAGCTACGAAAAATCCGCCCAGGAATATGTGGATGAGGGCGCCTACGCGGTGTATTCCTTTGGACCGTACCTGATGAAGGACGGCGCGCTGTCCGCCAAGGCGTATACCTCCTCCGACAGCAAGAACCCCCGCTGCGCCCTGGGCATGGTGGAGCCGGGACATTATGTGGCCATCCTGGCCGAGGGCCGGCTGAAGCGTTCGGGCGGCATCACGGTGGGCTATCTGGCCAAGATGATGCGGGAAAAGGGCTGCGTGAACGCCTTCAACCTGGATGGCGGACAGACCGCGGTGATGGTGTTCATGGGCAAGCAGCTGAATCTGATTGGCAAATATGACGGCAAGACCAACTCCCGCCCCACCTCCGAGGTGCTGGGCATTGGCACCTCCGACCAGGTGGGCGTATACGAAGTGAAATAATACACAGGAAGCACAGCGCGCGGGGGAGAAAAGCGCTTCCCCGCGCTTGTGCTTTTCGCCCATAGCGTGGTATACTGGGCTTGTGACGTTTGATGCATCAAGGAGGAACGGATTGATGAAGCTGTGGGGCGGCCGATTTACAAAATCCACCGACGGTCTGGTGGATGATTTTCATTCCAGCATTTCCTTTGACCAGCGCCTGGCCGAACAGGATATTGCCGGCTCCATTGCCCATGCAACCATGCTGGGGGAGCAGGGGATTATCCCGAAGGAGGATGCGGAGAAGATCGTCGAGGGCCTGAAAGGCATCCTGGCTGATGTTCGCGCCGGGAAAATCGAATGGATGGTGGATGCGGAGGACATCCACATGAATGTGGAAACCATCCTGACGCAGCGCATCGGCGAGGCGGGCAAACGCCTGCATACCGGCCGCAGCCGCAACGATCAGGTGGCCCTCGATGTGCGCATGTACGCCAAGCTGGCTGCTGGCGAAACCATCGCCATGCTGGAAGATCTGCTGGACGCGATTCTCACCATTGCCCAGAACAATCTGCATACCATCATGCCCGGCTACACTCACCTGCAGAAGGCCCAGCCCATCACCCTGGGGCACCATATGATGGCCTACGCGCAGATGTTTTTGCGGGACCGGGAACGCTTCCGTGCGGCGTACCGCGCGGCGGACGTAATGCCCCTGGGCTCCGGCGCGCTGGCGGGTACCACCTATCCGCTCAACCGCGAGCGGGTGGCGGAGCTGCTGGGCTTTTCCCAGATCAGTCAGAACAGCCTGGACGGCGTGAGCGACCGGGACTTCCTGCTGGACTATCTGTCCGCCGCGTCCATCTGCATGATGCACCTGTCCCGCTTCTGCGAGGAGCTGATTTTGTGGAACACCAATGAGTTCCGCTTTGTGGAAATGGATGACGCCTTTGCCACCGGCTCGTCCATCATGCCGCAAAAGAAAAACCCCGACGTGGCGGAGCTGATCCGTGGCAAAACGGGGCGGGTCTATGGCGACCTGATGGGTCTGCTCACCGTGATGAAGGGCCTGCCCCTGGCCTACAACAAGGACATGCAGGAGGACAAGGAAGCCTTCTTCGATGCGCGGGACACCCTGGTGAAGGGCCTGACGGTGTTTACCGCCATGCTGCGCACGGTGACCTTCCGAAAGGAAAACATGGAGAAGGGCGCGTCCGGCGGCTTTACCAACGCTACGGATTGCGCCGACTACCTGGTGAAGAAAGGGGTGCCTTTCCGGGACGCCCATGCGGTGGTAGGCCGTCTGGTGGCCCATTGTCTGGACGAGGGCAAGGCGCTGCTTGACCTGACCCTGCCCGAGCTGCAGGCCTTCCATCCGGCCTTTGAGCAGGACGTGTTTGACGATCTGAGCATGCTGTCCTGTGTAGAGAAACGCCGCATTCCCGGCGCGCCCGCTCCCGACATGGTGCAGCAGGCGATCAATCAGGCCAGGGAGCAGCTGGCGCAATAAGAGGAACAGTCCCCGCCGGAGACGCTTTCGGCGGGGATTCTTTTGCATGAAAACCCCCGGATCCAACGCTCCAGGGGAACAAGGACGCCCGGCAGGATTCAAACCTGTGACCTTCAGGGGCTGAACTTCTCATGCGTTGGTAGGTTTTTGCGCTTGCAGAATCTGTTCTGAATTCCAGAATACATTGTTATTACAAGCTGTCAGTACATCATAATATCCGCTATTCCGGTAAACATACCAGCGAACACGATAGCTGTATCTAAAACTCTCCGCGCGTCATGCTGCCCTTGCAAAGTATATCTGCGATGCGTTCGCTGGCAAATCCATCGCCATAGGGGTTGGCTGCATGGCTCATGGCGTCATATGCGGCTGGATCTGAAAGAAGGCGGTTAAACTCGTGATAAATCACCTCCTCGTCAGTGCCGACCAGCTTCAGCGTGCCTGCGGCAACGCCCTCGGGACGCTCGGTGGTGTCACGCATGACAAGCACCGGCTTACCCAGGCTGGGCGCCTCTTCCTGGATTCCGCCACTGTCTGTGAGAATCAGATAGCTTTTGGCAAGAAAATTGTGGAAATCCAGCACATCCAGCGGCTCGATGATATGGAAACGCTCGTCGTTACCGAATACGTCGTCGGCCGCCTTACGAACCAGAGGATTCATATGGATGGGATAAATCACCTTAACATCCTCGTGCTCATCCACAATGCGGCGGATAGCGCGGAACATATGATACATGGGCTCGCCCAGATTTTCTCGCCGATGTGCCGTCAGCGTAATGAGACGGCTGCCGGCAGCCCACTCCAACTCCGGGTGGGTATAGTTAGCCCGTACAGTGGTCTTGAGGGCATCGATGGCGGTGTTGCCTGTAACAAAAATGCTGCCGGCGTCTTTGCCTTCATTGATCAGGTGTTCTTTGGCGGTAGCGGTGGGTGCAAAGTTATACTTCGCAAGGATGCCCACCGCTTGACGATTGAACTCCTCGGGAAAGGGCGAATACAGGTTGTAGGTGCGCAAGCCTGCTTCCACATGACCTACGGGAATTTGCAGATAGAAGCAGGCCAGCGCCGTTACAAAGGTGGTGGAAGTATCGCCGTGAACCAGCACAACATCTGGCTTTACATTTTCCAACACGCCCTTGATCCTCATCAGAATATTTGCCGTCACATCAAATAGGGTCTGCTGATTCTTCATGATATCCAGGTCGTAATCCGGAACAACATGAAAGGCATTGAGTACCTGATCCAGCATCTGACGATGCTGCCCGGTAACGCAAACGACAGTTTCCAATTCTTTACGGGTTTTCAGTTCATTTACCAGTGGACACATCTTGATTGCCTCTGGGCGAGTTCCAAAGACAAGCATTACTTTTTTCATATGCTACGCTTCCAATCTTCGTTTCTTGCACCGTCAAATATGATACGCCCCAGGAATGATATGATGGCAATCCAGCACAACCTTACCTTGCAGCTTTTCCATGTTATCCTGGATGTGGCTGTGCTTTACCATAATGACAACCATATCCACATCCTTTAGGAATTGATCAAAGTCGTGGTACTGGTTTTCCACCACGTTCTTCTCGATCCAGGGATCGTACACCTTAAGGCCGGTGGCCAGATGGCGTTCCTGGCTCTCCAACAGCTGCAGTGTAGGAGACTCGCGCATATCGTCCACATTTTCTTTATAGGTAAGTCCGTATAGACCGACTCTGGTAATGTCCTTCAATCCATTTTCTTTCATGATTTCATAGATTCGATTGAGAACAAAATCCGGCATGCCATCATTGGTCTTCATCGATTCGTCAATAACCTTTGCCAGGGACGGATAGTCGCCTACCAGGAACCAGGGATCAACAGAGATACAATGGCCGCCTACGCCAGGACCGGGCTGGAGAATGTTAACGCGTGGATGCATGTTGCAAATTCTGATGATTTCATACACATCCATATCATCATGGCGGCATATTTTGGCCAGCTCGTTAGCAAAAGCAATGTTAACGGCACGGAAAGTGTTTTCTACCACTTTGGTCATTTCGGCAGTCTTGATATCGGTGACTACGATTTCTCCCAGGCAGAAGGAGGCATATAGCTTTTTCACTTTTTCGCC
>CAMDVP010000108.1 GCA_945877525.1 uncultured Clostridia bacterium
CCAGTACGTTATTGATCTGGTTGGGGAAGTCGCTCCGCCCGGTGCCTACCACAGCCGCGCCGGCGGCAAGCGCCTGGTCGGGCATGATTTCCGGGGTGGGGTTGGCCATGGCGAACACGATGGGATCCCTGGCCATGGAGCGCACCATGTCCTGACTGAGCACGCCCGGTGCGGACACGCCGATGAACACGTCCGCGCCCTGCACCGCATCAGCGAGGCTTCCGCGCAGGTGGCGGCGGTTGGTTACCTGGGCCATGGCAGATTGCGCGGCGTTCAGCTCGGGCATGCCCTCGTCGATCACGCCGAAGCGGTCGCACAATGTCAGGTCGGTGACGCCCAGATTCAGCAGATGCTTAGCAATGGCAATGCCTGCGGAGCCCGCGCCGTTGAGCACTACGCGAGCGATGGCGATATCCCGCCCAGTCACCTTCAGCGCGCCCAGCAGCGCCGCAGCCACCACCACGGCGGTGCCGTGCTGATCGTCATGAAACACGGGAATATCGCAGCAGGCCTTGAGCTTTTCCTCAATCTCAAAGCAGCGGGGCGCAGCGATGTCCTCCAGGTTGATGCCGCCAAAGCTGCCGGCAATCAGCGACACCGTGCGGACAATTTCGTCCACATCCTTGCTGCGCACGCACAGGGGGAAGGCGTCCACATCGGCAAAGGCCTTGAACAGCGCGCACTTGCCCTCCATCACAGGCATGCCGGCCTCCGGGCCGATGTCGCCCAGGCCCAGCACGGCGGTGCCGTCGGTGATCACGGCCACCAAGTTGGCCCGGCGGGTCAGCTCGTAGGACTTGTCCGCGTCCGCCTGGATGGCCAGGCAGGGCTCGGCCACGCCGGGGGTGTAGGCCAGGGAGAGATCCTCCCGGCTGTTGATTGGCGCGCGGGACACAACCTCGATTTTGCCGCGCCATTCGTAGTGCTTCTTCAGGGATTCCTCTCGGACGTTCATGCGTACTCCATCTGCCCTTAACCCTGGGCGGCGGGAAGTGTGGTCACCCTGATAGTGTAAACCGCGGGAGCGGATTTGTCCAGTAAAACCAGCAAATTTGTCAAGGAGGATGCGGCATGCTCAGCAAGCGGGACAGGCTGTATCAGGCGGCGGAAGCGTTGCAGGCGCTGCGTTGCCCGGTGTGCGGTGGGGACATGACCCGGGCAGGGGATGATTTTGCCTGTGGGCGCGGGCACCGGGTCAATGTGAACCGGCGGGGGTGCCTGAATTTTCTCTCCCAGCCGGTGGAAGGCTGCTATGACGCGGCGCTGTTTCAGGCACGGCGGCGGGTGTTTGCGGCGGGCTGCTACCGCACTGTGGCTGACGCGGTGGAACAGCTGCTTTCGCCTGGCCCCCAAAGCCTGCTGGACGCGGGCTGCGGAGACGGCTGGTATCTTAATGAATTGCTCACCCGCCACCCGGACTGGCAGGGCGCGGGGGTGGACATCAGCCGGGATGCGATTCTTCAGGCGACGGATCAGCTCTGCACGGCGCTGTGGTGCGTGGGTGACCTGCGCCGCCTGCCCTTCCGTGACGGGGCGTTCACGGCGGTGCTGGACATATTGACCCCTGCCAGCTATGAGGAATTCCGGCGGGTGCTGCGCCCGGGGGGACGGCTGATCAAGGTGTATCCAGGCAGTGGCTATCTGCGGGAGCTGCGGGCCGCCCGGAACATGCCGCCCTACGCCGAGGGACAGGTGGAGGATTATCTGCGGGAAAAAGCGCAGGTACTTTCGGAAATTCGGGTAACTCGCACCCTGCCGGTCACCCCGGCCCTGTGGCGTGACTTTGTGTGGATGACCCCGCTGAATCAGGACTTGACAGCGGACGGGAAGGAGCAGCTGGCCCTGCGTCCGTCGGACACAGTGACGGTGGATCTGCATGTGGCGGCGGTGACCCTGAACGCTCGGGATTGATGCGGGGCAAGCCTTTTTCGCCGGACAGAGGGTTGTCAGGCGGGGCGGAACGTGCTATAATCATTGCTTACAAAGGAGGATGACCCATGCGAAGCATGACGGGATGCGGACGCAGCCAGCAGCGGGAGGGCGCCTGGGAGGTTACGGTGGAGCTGAAGGCGGTCAACCATCGCTTTCTGGACATTGCCTGCCGCCTGCCGCGAAGCCTGTCCTTTTTGGAGGAAACTGTCCGGAAGGCGCTGAGTGCCCGGCTGCGGCGGGGACATGTGGATGTGTTCGTCACGGTGGCGCGCACGGATGCATCCGACCGGCAGGTGCAGGTGGACGAAGCCCTGGCGGCTGCCTACCGCGACGCGGCGGAGCGCCTGGCTGAAGTGCTCGGTCGGTTCCAGCGTCTTGACCTGGCCCAGCTGATGACCATGGAGGGCGTGGTGACGGTGACCGAAAGCGACATGGACGAAGAGGCCGTCAGCGCGGCATGCCGGCGGGCCATGGACGAGGCCATTCACCAGCTGTGCGCCATGCGGGAGCGTGAGGGCGAAAGCCTGCGGGCCGACCTGACTGTGCACTTGGATGCGTCAGCAGCGCTGCGGGAAAAAATCCTGCTTCGTGCGCCGGGCGTGGTGGAGGACTACCGTGCGCGGCTCCAGCAGCGCCTGGCGCAGCTGGGCGCAGAGGACGTGGAGCCCCAGCGCGTGGCCCAGGAGGTGGCTATCATGGCCGACCGCTGTGCCATCGACGAGGAGCTGTCCCGGCTGGAATCCCACATCGGTCAGCTTCGGGTCTACCTGGATGCGCAGGGCGAAACCGGCAAGAAGATGGACTTCCTGATTCAGGAAATGAACCGCGAGGCTAACACCATCGGTTCCAAGGCGTCGGACGCGCAGATTGCCCAGCTGGTGGTCGATTTGAAGTCGGAAATCGAGAAGCTGCGCGAGCAGGTGCAGAATGTGGAGTGATCGGTCATGATGAAGCTGGTGAACGTGGGCTTTGGCAACATGGTGTCCTCATCGCGGCTGGTGGCCATTGTCAGCCCGGACTCGGCGCCGGTACGCCGCCTGGTGCAGGATGCCCGGGACGCCGGACGGGTGATCGACGCCACCTGCGGTAGGCGCACCCGCGCGGTGATCGTGATGGATTCGGAACATGTGGTGCTTTCGCCTCTGCAGCCGGAAACGGTGGCAGGGCGCATGGAGGGCAAGGGCAAGGGTACTGAGGAGGAGGATGGGGAATGAAAACGACGCGCAAGGGCATGCTGCTGGTCATTTCGGGGCCGTCGGGGGCCGGCAAGGGAACGCTGATCGACAGACTGCTGAAGAACGACCCCAGCTTCGCCTTCTCCGTCAGCGTTACCACCAGGGCACGGCGGGATTATGAGATTGATGATGTGCATTACCACTTTATTTCTGAGGAAAAGTATGATAAACTATTAGCGGAGGATGCGTTCATCGAGCATGCCACCGTGCATGGTCACCGCTACGGCACCCTCAAGAGCGAAGTGTACGAGCGCATGGAGCGTGGACAGAACGTGCTGCTGGACATTGATCCCCAGGGCGCGCGCACGGTGGTGGACAAGGAGAAGGACTGCGTAAGCGTGTTCATCCTGCCCCCCAGCTATCAGAAGCTGCGCGAGCGGCTTCACACCCGCAACACCGAGGATCCTGTGGAAATCGAGCGCCGTTTGGGCAACGCCAAGGGCGAAATCGAGCAGGTGGGACGGTATCAGTACGCCGTGGTGAACGACAGCCTTGAGCTGGCCTTCGAGCAGCTTACCGCTATCGTCAACGCTGAAAAGCAGCGCACCATCCGCTATTTTCCCGTGGTGGAATGAATTGTTCCGGAAAAGCCCGACAGATAAAAGGAGGAAACACCCATGTCCATTGTGGAACCCAATGTGCTTGAACTGCTGGAGCATGCCGATTCCCGCTACACCCTGGTGGTGGAGGCTTCCAAGCGCGGCCGTCAGATTGTCGGCGGCAGCCAGCCCCTGATCGACGCCCACGAGATGAAGCCTCTCAAAATCGCCGTGGAGGAAATCAACCGCGACCTCATTGCCTACGACAGCCCTGTGCTGGACGAGGAGCAGACGGAAAAATGAAGCTGACCGGCAAGGAAATCGTGCTGGGCGTTACGGGAGGCATCGCCGCGTACAAGGCTGCGGAGGTTGTCTCCCGTTTGCGCAAAATGGGAGCGAGCGTTCACGTTATCATGACGGAAAACGCCCGGCAGTTTATCACGCCCCTGACGCTGGAAACGCTCTCGGGCAACCCGGTGGTGCATGACACCTTTGAGCGCCCCGCTACCTGGGAGGTGGAGCACATCGCCCTGGCCAAGCGGGCGGAGGTGTTTGTCATTGCCCCGGCCACGGCCAATATCCTGGCGAAGATGGCCTGCGGCATCGCGGACGACATGCTGTCCACCACCGTGCTGGCCACCAAGGCTCCTGTACTGGTGGCTCCTGCCATGAACACCGGCATGTGGACGGCTCCCGCCACAAGGCAGAACGTGGAAACCCTGCGGCAGCGGGGCGTGCGCTTTGTGGGGCCGGAGGCAGGTTTCCTGGCCTGCGGCGATGAGGGCAGCGGCCGCATGAGCGAGCCTGCCGCGATTGTGGAGGCCATTGAGGCCATTCTGTGCCCTCGGCGGGACATGGAGGGGCTGCGGGTCATGGTCACGGCGGGAGGCACCAGAGAGCGGCTCGACCCCGTACGGTATATCGGCAATGATTCCTCCGGGAAGATGGGCTTTGCCCTGGCGGAGGCGGCGCGGCAGCGCGGCGCGGAGGTGACCCTGGTGTGCGGGCACACCACGGCGGAGCGTCCCAGGGGCATCCCGGTGGCGGAGGTGGAATCCACCTGCGAACTGTATGACGCGGTGATGGAGCGAGCCGCAGAGCAGGACATCATTATTCAGGCAGCGGCCCCGGCGGACTACCGCCCGGCCCATCCCAGTGTCCAGAAGATCAAAAAGAAGGCGGGGGAGGGCATCACCCTTGAACTGGTGGAAAACCCCGACATCGCCGCCGCTGTGGGCGCGGGCAAGCGTCCGGGACAGACGCTGGTGGGCTTTGCCGCCGAGACGGAGCATCTGCTGGACAACGCCCGGCGCAAGCTGGACAAAAAGAACCTGGACATGATTGTCGCCAACGACGTGTCCCGGTCCGGTGCGGGCTTCAATGTGGACACCAACATTGCCACCCTGCTCACCCGCAGTGGCGCGGTGGAATGTCCCCTGCAGAGCAAGCAGGCGCTGGCGGAGCGCATTCTGGACGAAATCATGGCATTGCGAAACGCATGAGCGGTATCATCAAGGCCGGCTTCCATCATGTATAGATGGCAGCCGGCCTTTTGCGTTGCGTTTGTTTACCTGTGCCCGTCAAAGCTGCGCTGCCGGGCAATTTCGTAGAGGCAGATGCTGGCGGCACAGCCCACGTTCAGCGAGCTGGCCGCGCCGTAAATGGGGATGCGCAACAGCTCGTCGCAGTTTTCCTTCCATGAGCGGCTCATACCGAAGGTCTCGTTGCCCACGATCAGCACCACCGGGCCGGACAGATCTGCCTCGTGCAGTCCCGCCGTGCCGTGGGCACTGGTACCCACGATCTTCGGGCGCACGGGGAGGCTGTCCAGAAAGGAAAGGGTTTCTTCCACGCTGCCGAAGGCACAGAACGGCACATGAAACAGCGTGCCGATACTGGCGCGGATGCACTGGGGGTCGTAGAAATCCGCGCTGTGGCCGCAGGTCATTACCCCACAGGCGCCAAAGGCGTCCGCTGAGCGGAGAATGGTGCCCAGATTACCGGGGGTGTTGGGGCGGTCGCAGAGTACCAGGAGCGGATTGGGCGCGGCGGAGGCGGCGCTGCGCAGGCGCGCCCTTAAATCAGTGCGCTGGCGCACCAGGCAGACCAGCTCGCAGGGGTTCTCCCGGTCGCTCAGTTCGCGGAGCATATCGGTGGGCATGGGATGCAGGGTTTCCGGGCCGGCCTTGGCGATCATATCCTGCGCCCAGCCCGACAGGCGCTTTCCTCCGTCATAGCCGATGCAGACAAAAGCCTCGCCCGCGGCTACCGCCTGCTCCACGGGATGCACGCCCTCCAGGAAGTACAGCCCCGCGTGAGTGCGCTTCTCCCGGTTGCGGCGCAGGGTTTCATAGCGCTGGAACACATCGTTGCGGGCGCGCAGGGGGCGGATATCAGGCATGGGAATGCCTCCTTTCGTGACGAAGCAGCCATTCCTTCATGGCAAGGCCGCCCCCGTAGCCGGTCAGGCTGCCGTCAGCGCCAATGACCCGGTGACAGGGAATGATGATGGAGATGGGGTTGTGGTGATTGGCCCCGCCCACAGCCCGGGCGGCTCCGGAGCAACCCAAATAAGCGGCCAACTGGCCGTAGGAGCGGGTTTCTCCGTAGGGAATCTGCTGCAGCGCTGCCCATACCTTCCTGCGGAAGGGGGTGCCCTGGGGATTCAGGGGCAAATCAAAGACGGTCAGACTCCCGTTAAAATAGGCCCGGAGCTGCCGGACGCATTCCTGCAGAAGAGGCGTGTCCGGCGCTTTCACCGGTGTGTCCGCCCGATTCACGCCAATGATGAAAGCGTCCTCCTCGTCAATGCGCAAAGGGCCTACCGGGCTTTCCATCACGCAGAAGGGCATCAGTCCGGCACCGTCTGATCGAAGGGCAGTACCAGGCGGTTGGAACCGTCCTCCCACAGGCGCTCCAGATTGTAATAGGCGCGCTCCTCCTGATGGAACAGGTGCACCATGATGTGCCCGTAGTCCAGCACAATCCAGCGGGCCTCGTTCTGACCCTCGGTGCGGCGCAGAGGCACGCCCAGGCGGGCCATGCGGTCATCCGCTTCGTCGGCCAGGGCCTTCACCTGGGCGGCGCTGCGGCCGGATGCGATGACCATATAGTCGCAGATGACGGTGAGCTTCGACACGTCAAGGACGATGATGTCGCGGCCCTTCTTGTCGTAGAGGGCCTGGGCAATTTCCTGCACAATGGCTTGATCCTGCATAATAGACCTCCTGTCAGCTTGCGATTTCGGGCAGGGAGCGCAGCCAGCGGATGGTTTCCAGGCTGCTGGGGTGGGTGGCCTTGCCGCCCTTGCGGACGTATTTGTCGGTGCCCTCCAGGCTGGCCAGCATGGCCTTTTCCAGGGACAACTGGGCCAGCAGGCGTACCTGGTGCAGCGTGGGATAATCCGCACGGGTAGGCTCAATCTTGTCCGCCAGAAAGACCGCCATGTCCAAGTGGGACATGCCTGGCTTGCCCGTGGTGTGACAGGCGATGGCCCGCAGCACTTCCGGGTCGGTCACGCCATAGTCCGACGCGGCCAGGCAGGCCCCGGCCAGGGAGTGGAGCAGGTTGCCGCTTTCGATCACGGCCTTGTCCTCCGTCAGGGCGCGGGCGCGGCAGAGGGCCTGCATGTCCTTCAGGGGCATGCACTTGGCGCAGTCGTGCAAAAGCCCCGCCACCTCGGCCTGATAGGCGTTCAGCTGATGGGTGCGGGCCAGCTGCCTGGCGGTGTGGGCCACGGCCAGGGTGTGGGCGAAACGCTTCACGCTCAGGGCGGCGAAGAGCCGGGCCAGCCAGTCCTCCGCCTGGGGAATGCGCTGCGTCATGCCGTAGAGCCCCTTCACGCCGCAGTATTCCCGCACGGGCACGGGGAGGCCGGGAGTAGGCTCGCCAGCGGCGAGGGCCTGCCGAACCCCGGTGGAGGATACGTCCATGGGTTCCATGTCCAGCATGACGATGCGCCCGCCAAGGGCGGTCAGGCAGCGGCGCTGGGCGGTGATTTCCGCCGGGGTGTGATGCCAGGCCCGGGGACACACCAGAAACGTGCACATGCCAAGCACCTGCTCATAATGCCGCCAATGGTGTAATTTCATCAGCGTGTCCGCGCCGATGATGTAAAAGAAGTCTGCCCGGGGATAATCCTCCCGGAGAATGGACAGGGTATCCACTGTGTAAATCACGCCGGGCCGGTCAATTTCCGCCCGGCAGGGAATAAGCCGCTCCTCCTGGGCGCAGGCCGCGCAGACCATCCGCCAGCGATCCTCCGCAGGGACGATGTCCTGCTTGTGGGGCGGGGCGCCTGAGGGGAGCATGAGCACCTTGTCCAGCCGGGCGCTTTCCAGCGCCGCGCGGGCTATATGCAGATGCCCCTGGTGAATGGGGTCAAGCGTGCCGCCCATGATACCGATGCGTTCCTTTGCCACCGTGCTGCCTCCTTTGAATAACCTTATTATAAACGATTTCGCCCAAACAATAAAGAAGAAATTTGTTCTTCCGGCGGGAAAGGAGCGGAAAGCATGCAACAATATCTTCGCCGGGGCCGTCTGAGCGCCCTGATGGACGGGCTGGGTTTGCGGATGGTGCTGGCGCTGGCGGCGGTGGGATGGTTTGTGTACCTGTGGGGGGTGACGGTACCCGCTCTGCTGGCAGGAGGCGCGCTGGCGGTGATGGGGGAGATGGCCCTGACCCGTTGCCGCCGGCAGCGTGTGGCAAGGCGGGAGGCGGCGCTGCGCAGGCGGCTCGGGGGTGAAATGATGCTGGAGGAAATGCTGCTGGCGCCAAAAAAGCAGGCGCATTTCCAGGCGGCGCTGCTGCTGGGGCTGCGCTATCCCCTGACCATGGAACGGGTAACGGAGGATGGAATGCTGTGCCTGAGCGGCGGCGAGCATCTGCTCATCAGCTGCGTGGCCCTGCCGGAGGCATGCGAGGCAGGGACGAGCGCCATGGTGGATATCCAGCGGGCCTGCCGCCTCCATGGCGCGGCGCGGGGCGTGGCCTGCGTGACCGGCCGCGTTTCCGAAAAAACCGTGGCCTGGGCCGCTCAGGGTGTGGTGCCGGTGAAAATCATCCGGCGGGAAACGCTGGCGGCTTTGGCGGGTCAGGCACATCCTGCCACCGACGCGCAGCTGGTTGAGCTGGGCAAGCGGAAAAAGCGCCTTGCCCCCGGCGGCCTGATGCAGACAGCGCTGCGCCGGGAGAAGGCGAAAACCTATATGCTCTATGGGCTGGGGCTGACGCTTCTGTATGTGGTGACGGGGCTGTGGTACTATCCGGCGCCGGGGATTGCGTGTCTTGTGCTGTCGGTGATGTGCCGCTGCCGCAGGGAGGAGGCGGAAAAGCTGTAATCTATGGGCGCAGCACCTGACGAAGGGCCAGAAGCGCGTCGGCCATATCCCGCTCGGTGGTATAAATGCCCGGGGATACGCGCACTGCGCCGCTTTGCAGGGTGCCCAGCCAGGAATGCACCGCCGGGGCGCAGTGAAGTCCGCCCCGCACGGCGATACCGCACTGATCCAGCCCGTCGGCAATTTCCCCCGCGTCCGTTATGTCAGACACAAAGCTGGTGATGCCCACGCAGGGCGCGTCCTGATGCCCCAGGGCGCGAACCCCGCTCATTTCCATCAGCCCTTCGCGGAAGATGCGGTTCAGGTGCCGCTCATATTCGTGAATCTCATCCCGGTGCGCCCGCACAAACCGCAAACCCTGCAAAAGCCCCGCGATGCCGGGCAGATTCAGCGTACCGCTTTCGTAGCGGTCTGGCAAAAGGTCGGGCTGGGCCATGCTTTCCGAGGCGCTGCCTGTGCCCCCGGCCATGAGGGGCTCTGGATGCATGCCCTTGCCCAGCAGCAGCAGCCCCGTGCCGTGGGGACCCAGCAGTCCCTTGTGTCCCGGCATGGCCACCAGGTCGGCGTGGAGGACGGAGGGGCTCACGTCCAGCACGC
>CAMDVP010000109.1 GCA_945877525.1 uncultured Clostridia bacterium
CGGATTGCCGGCATCGACCTGGATGAGCTGGGCCGGGAAATCTTCTCCCTTGGGTCCAGTGCCGACAAGAGCGTGGATGAGCTGCTGGCCACCGATTTCAAGGAGTTCCATATTGCCGGGCACGACCTGGGTATCGGGCAGATTACCTGCCTGGATATCGAGCGCATGCTCTCCCGCCTGCCCGAGCTGCTCCCCGCCATGGAGACCATGAAGCAAAAGCGCGGCTACGACATGCAGCTGCTGATGCTGACTGACGTGCTGCGCGAAGGAACGGAGTTGATTTTCCTTGGCGACGAGGAGATCATCCGCATGGCCTTCGGCGTGGGCGAGATTCACGACCATCATGTGTTCCTGCCGGGCGTGGTCAGCCGCAAAAAGCAGATTGTGCCTGCCCTGTCGCTCCTGTGGGGCTGATGAATCTGAAAGCGAGGTGCAAAACAATGCGCTTTCCGTTCCGTCGCATACTTGCGTTGCTTGTATGCCTGTGCCTGCTTATGGCCGGCCCTGCCCAGGCTGAAGAGGATGTGACCGGCGTGCGGTTCTCTCTGCGGGCGCAGCTGGAGCCTTCGGCCTTTTCCGCCGCATCCGACACGCTGAAAACCCTCTCCGGTCTTTCGCAGCTGCTGGACGCCATGACCCTGGAGGGTACGCTGGACCGCTCCTTCACCGGAAGCTTCGACCTGAACGCGGCGCTGACGCTCTACGGTCTGCCGGAAACCCGTACCGACCTTCGGATGTTTGGCATAGATTCCCACTGGTGTGTACAAAGCAGCCTGCTTGGCGACGAAACCCTGATGATTAACCTGCTGGCCCTGCTGGAGTTTTCCATCAAGGCCTATTCGCATCTGGGTATTCCCCTGCAGCGCGCGGCGCTTTTGGCGACTCCCTATGTGCATACCAGCGCCTTTGAGGCCCTTGTCAGCGCGTGGAACCAGATCGTCGGCGCGAAAACCGGCTCCCGAACCATCACCCGCGCCAGGATGCTTTCTCTGGCCCGGCAGCTGGCTGACATTGCGGCAAATGACCGCGCTTTCCGCTATTGGGTGCAGGCAGTCGCCCTGGAAAGCGGCTATGACGAGGTCATCATGGAGGTCATGCTGGCGCTGCCCGAGTGGGCAGAGGAGGTCATTGGCTCAGATGGTCTTGTGATTACCGCGCAGGGCAGCACCGAAACCTGGCGCACCGGGAATACCACCCTGTTCACCCGCACTGTGGAAAACGGGCTGAACGTCTGGTCGCTGACGCTTCCTCCCCTGCCGGGCGGTTATCTTCTTGCCGCCTCCGGCCAGTCCAGGCACGCGGAGCATACCCTCAGCCTGAGCATCACGGAGGATAACGGCGACGCGGTGCTGAACGCATCCCTGCACGCCTCTTCCCTGCCTGAAACGCTGCCCGTCAGCAGTCCATTTTCCATGGATATCAATCTCACAGGCGGCGCCGCGGGCGATGGCACGCACCTGGTGCTGGAGGGCGACGGCGCTCAGGGACAGATCACCGTATCCCTGCGCCAGGCCGATGCGGAGCTTCCCATGGTCACCGTCAGCGGCCAGCTGCTTCCCTACGAGCCTGCGTCCATCCCAAACTACACCGCAGCCGATATGGTCGGCGTCAATTTGCTTTCCGTCAACGATACCACGCTGGCTGAGCTGATGCAGGATATCCTCGAGCCGCTGGTTCGCGGCGGGCTTCCCCTGCTGGTGCATGCCCCCGCCGCCGGTGTGCAGAGTCTGATGGACCTTCTGTCCGATTCCGGCATTCTGTCCCTGCTGACCGAGGGAAATGCCGACGGCAGCGAGGATGGCGGGCTTGTTGTCCTTGAGGAATAAGTAATCCCCATGTATTCCACGCGGCTTCGGCCGCTTTTTTTGTGCGCAGCACAATGCAGGCAAGCTCCGGGATGTTCACACAATGTTCAATCGCATGCTATTGACATCGAAAAATGAAACGCTTATACTGAAAAACGTATGATGAAAGGAGGAATGAGAGCCGCATGAAGGAACCTGCGCATGGGTATGGCTTGTATATCAAGAAGATCAGCGACGCCATGGCCAAGCGGGCCAACCGCAGCCTGCAGGCGCACAATTTGACGCTGAGCCAGTCCCACATGCTGATGACTCTGGCCGCCGCAGAAGAGAAAACCCACTCGCTAAAGGAGTTGGAGGCGCGCTTTCACGTTGCCCAGTCCACTATGGCGGGGCTTGTGGTGCGCCTGGAGCGCAAGGGCCTGCTGGAAACCCTGAGAGATCCGGAGGATCACCGGATCAAGCGCGTGCAGCTGACCCAGGCAGGGCTGGAAACCAGCATGGCCTGCCGCGAGGACATCCTGCAGGCAGAGGCTACACTGGTCGCCGGGCTGAACGATGAGGAGAAGGCCCTGCTTATGGACATGCTCCGGCGGGTATACGCTTCCCTGAACAACGCCGAAGGAAAGGATGATTTGCCCGTATGCTTAAAACCCTGATGAGACAGGTCAAGCAATACAAAACTGTCTCCATCATCACGCCCATCTTCGCCGCTCTGGAGGTGCTGATGGAAACGCTGATTCCCTTTGTCACCGCATGGCTGATTGACCGGGGCATCCAGGCCGGCAACATGAACGAAATATGGAAGTACGGCCTGCTGATGCTGGCGCTGTCTTTCCTCAGCCTGCTGTTCGGCTTCCTGGCGGCGAAAACCGCGGCCACAGCCTCGGCGGGCTTCGCCTGCAATTTGCGGGACGCCATGTATCAGAACATTCAGCGTTTTTCCTTTTCCAACATTGACAAGTTTTCTACCGCGGGCCTTGTCACCCGCATGACTACCGACGTAACCAACGTGCAGAACGCCTTCCAGATGATCCTGCGTATTGTGGTGCGCGCTCCGCTGACGCTGATCTGCTCCATGGTCATGTGCTTTGTGATCAACCGTCAGCTCAGCACCGTGTTCGTGGTGGTGCTGGCATTCCTGGCCGTAGCGCTGTTCGCCATCATCCGCAAGGTCAGCCGTCTGTTTGACAATGTGTTCAAAAAGTACGACGCTCTCAACGCCAGCGTGCAGGAGAACGTTTCCGCCATTCGCGTAGTGAAGGCCTTCGTTCGTGAAAAGTATGAGAACGAGAAGTTTGCCAACGCCGCTGCCAACGTTTACCGGCTGTTTGTGAAGGCGGAGGGCTTTATCGCCATGAACAGCCCCATCATGATGCTGGCCGTATACGGCTCCATCATCGCCCTGTCCTGGTTCGGCGCGAAATTTATTGTGGCGAACACCCTGACCACGGGCGAGCTGACCTCGCTGTTCAGCTATGTGATGAGCATGTTCATGTCCCTGATGATGGTATCCATGATTTTTGTGATGCTGTCCATGTCCGTGGCTGCCGGTCGCCGCATCTGCGAAGTGCTGGATGAGGAACCCGACCTGACCAACCCCGAGCAGCCCGTCACCGAGGTGAAGGACGGCTCCATCGACTTCAACCATGTGACCTTCTCCTATCGTGCCACCGGCACAGGAGAAGCCACCCTGAAGGATATCGACCTGCATATCAAGTCCGGCGAAACCATCGGCGTCATCGGCGGAACAGGCTGCGGCAAGTCCTCCCTGGTCAGCCTCATCAGCCGCCTGTACGATGTGGACAGCGGCAGTGTTGAGGTCGGCGGACTGGATGTGCGCAAATACGACATGGAGGCGCTGCGCAATCAGGTGGCCGTGGTGCTGCAGAAGAACGTGCTGTTCTCCGGCACCATCCTGGATAACCTGCGCTGGGGCAAGGAGGACGCCACGGAGGAGGAATGCCGCGAGGTGTGCCGCCAGGCCTGTGCGGACGAATTTATCGAGCGCCTGCCCGAAGGCTACAACACCTGGATTGAGCAGGGCGGCACCAACGTGTCCGGCGGACAGAAGCAGCGCCTGTGCATTGCCCGGGCCCTGCTGAAAAAGCCCCGCGTGCTGGTCCTGGACGATTCCACCTCCGCAGTGGACACCGCTACCGATGCGAAAATCCGCCGCGCCTTTGCCCAGAAGATCCCCGGCACCACCAAGATTATCATTGCCCAGCGCGTAAACTCTGTGGAGCATGCCGATCGAATCATTGTGATGGAGAACGGCCGGATCAATGCCTTCGATACCCATGAAAACCTGCTGAAAACCAACGACATCTATCGTGAAATCTATGAAACCCAGACAGGCGGCGGCAGCGGCGACTTTGACCAGCCCGCGCCTGACACGGAAGGAGGCGAAGGCGTATGATGAAGGGATCCGGTCCCCGCGGGCCGCATGGCCCCCGCGGCCCTCATGGCGGCATGATGAAGCCCGGCTCCATGAAGGGGCAGGGCAAAATCCTTGCCCGGCTGATGAAGATGATCTTCCGGGAATACAAGTGGCACATGCTGCTGGTGGTGATTTTCATTGTCGCCTCGGTGCTTTGCACCCTGCAGGGTACGCTGTTTACCCAGAAGCTTATCGACGACTACATTCTGCCCATGCTCGCCCAGGAGGTTCCCGACTTCGGCCCGCTGGCCAGGGCGCTTGTGCGGCTGGCCGTTATCCTGTGCATCGGCATTGCCTGCTCCTACGGCTATAACCGCCTGATGGTCACCGTCAGCCAGGGAAGCATGCTGAAAATCCGCAGGGAGCTGTTCTCCTCCATGGAGCATCTGCCCATCAAGTATTTTGACACCCATGCCCACGGCGACATCATGTCCGTGTACACAAACGACGTGGACACCCTCCGCCAGCTGATTGGCAATACCATGCCCCAGGTGCTCAATTCGCTTATCACCATCGTCAGCACCTTCATCAGCATGGTCACCATGTCCTTTCCGCTGACCTGCGTATCCCTGGTGATGATTGTGGTGATGATGCTCACCGCCGGGAAGCTCAGCGGCAAGGCCGGAGCCTACTTTGTTGCCCAGCAGAAAAACCTGGGCCAGGTCAACGGCTATATTGAAGAGATGATGGAAGGGCAGAAGGTGGTAAAGGTATTCTGCCACGAAGAAAAGGCCGTGGAACGCTTCCGTGAACTGAACGAGGAACTTCGTGTCAGCGCCGAGAACGCCAACTCCTTCGCCAACCGCCTAGGTCCCATCAACAATAACCTCGGCCACATCAGCTATGTGCTGTGCGCCGTGACCGGCGCGGGCCTTGCCCTTGGCGGAACCGGGTTGACCCTGGGCCGTCTGGTATCCTTCCTGACGCTGAACAAGAATTTCACCCAGCCTGTAACGCAGATCGCCCAGCAGCTGAACTCCATCGTCATGGCCATGGCTGGCGCAGGCCGCGTGTTCGCCATGATGGACGAACCCCCCGAAGCCGACGACGGCTATGTGGAGCTGGTCAACGCCCGCGAGCTGCCTGACGGCTCCCTCGCTGAGGCGGACAGCCGCACCGGCGTGTGGGCCTGGAAGCACCCCCATCAGCAGGACGGCAGCGTCACCTATACCCGGGTGCAGGGCGGCGTAACCTTTGACGATGTAGACTTCGGCTATACCGATGAAAAGCCCGTGCTGCACGGCATCACCATGTATGCCATGCCCGGGCAGAAGATCGCCTTCGTAGGCGGCACAGGCGCTGGCAAAACCACCATCACCAATCTGATTAACCGTTTCTATGATATCCAGGACGGCAAAATCCGCTACGACGACATCAACATCAACAAAATCAGGAAGGATGACCTGCGCCGCTCCCTGGGCATCGTGCTGCAGGATACCCATCTGTTCACCGGTACCGTGCTGGACAATATCCGCTACGGCCGCCTGGACGCCACCGACGAGGAGTGCCGCGAGGCTGCCCGCCTGGCCAATGCCGACGGCTTCATCCGCCGCCTGCCCGACGGCTACAACACCATGCTCACCGGCGACGGCGCAAACCTCTCCCAGGGGCAGCGGCAGCTGCTGGCCATTGCCCGCGCCGCCGTGGCCGACCCGCCGGTGCTGATCCTGGACGAGGCCACCTCCTCCATCGACACCCGCACAGAAACGCTGGTGCAGCAGGGCATGGACGCGCTGATGAAGGGCCGCACCACCTTTGTGATTGCCCACCGCCTGTCCACCGTGCGCAACGCGGACTGCATCATGGTGCTGGAACAGGGGCGCATCATCGAGCGCGGCACCCACGATCAGCTGATCGAGCAGCAGGGCAAGTATTACCAGCTGTACACCGGCAACGCCATATCTGCCTGAGCAAAAGCGGATTAAGCATCATTCACTTGCCATGTAATCAAAGAAAATCGCAAATGCGCAAGCCCCGTATCAGGGCTTGCGCATTTTAGTGTGTCAAAAAAGTGGCTGCGGTTGCTTTTTTGAGATGGCTGCACTCTGTCAATTTGTTATTGATTCAGATTCATGGCAATGGTCTTGACAACCTCTTCCATCACAATCGGTTTGGACAGGTGTCCGTTCATGCCCGCCTCCAGAGATGCCTGCACATCCTCCGCGAAGGCGTTGGCCGTCATGGCAATGATGGGAATGCTGCGAGCGTCGGGACGATCCTGCATGCGGCGAATGGTCATCGTCGCCTCATAGCCGTTCATTCTCGGCATCATGATGTCCATCAGAATCAGGTCGAAGGTATCCGGCGGGTTTTTCGTAAAGGTCTGCACCGCTTCCATGCCGTCCGCCACACGGGTAACCTGGATGCCCAGCTCTTCCAACTGCACGATGGCAATTTCCGCGTTCAGGTCGTTGTCCTCCGCCAGAAGAATCCTCACACCCCGAAGATCCGCCTCGGCGGCGGGGATGCTCCGCTTCTGGATATTGCTCGCATCAGTCAGCTCCATAGGAAGCGTCACCGTAAAGGTCGAGCCCTCGCCCTTCCTGCTCTCCACAGTAATGCTGCCGTGCATCAGATCCACATAACGCCTGGTAATGGCCATGCCCAGCCCTGTACCCTTGTATTGCGTCCGTGCGCCGTTTTCCTCTTGGGAAAACTCGTCGAAGATATGCCTGACAAAGTCCTCGCCCATGCCCACGCCTGTATCCGATATCCGGTAGCGCACGCAGATATGCCGCTCGTCCGCTCCGGGATGGTAGCTGGCCTCAAAGGTAATGCTTCCACCGTCCTCTGTGAATTTCACCGCATTGCCCAGAATATTCACCAGCACCTCACGGATGCGAACGGCATCGGCCAGCACATAAGGCGTTTCCGGCACCTCCAGATTGGTGCGGAAGGTAAGGTCGCGGTTGGACAGGAAGCCGTACATGATGCTCAGCACCGTGTCCGTCACTTCCGTGATGTCCACAGGAACAGGAACAAACTTGATTTTCCCGCTCTCAATGCGGCTGATATCCAGCACGTCGTTAATGAGCGTCAGCAGATGGTCGGCGCTCTCCCTGATTTTTTCCAGGCAGCCCCGTACCTCCGGCTTGGGCTCCTGCTTCATGGCAATGTTGGTAAAGCCCACGATGGCGTTCATGGGCGTGCGGATGTCGTGGGACATGTTGTTCAGGAAAATGGTTTTGGCGCGATTGGCATTCTCCGCCGTGTGCACCGCATCCTCCAGCTTCTGGTTGATTTTTTTGTCGCTGGTGCGGTCGGACATATCAAGGTTGTATTTTTTCTCCCCCTGAATGTCGCTGCAGAAGGCCACCACATGGAACCAGCGCACCTTGCCGGTTGTCTGATGGGTGTATTCGCGGTCAAACTCCAGCTGCTCGCCAGGGAGAATGTCAGGCAGGCGGTCCAGCACCAGGGGCCCATCATTGCCGCTGATGAGATGCTCGATGACGTGCACCTCTTCACGCACCTGGGCCTCCGTAATGCCCAGCAGCTTTTCAATATTGGAGCTGGCGTAATCCACCCGCAAATCCCGGGCGTCCAGCATCAGGAACACATCGTCCACGTTGGTGGACAGCTTGGAGAACAGTTCATCCCGGGCCAGCAGCTCCTTGTCCTTCTGCTTCAGCTTCAGGCGGTTTTGCTGGATAATCAGCAGAATCAGCACCACGGCCAGGGCAATGGCAATGGCTGATACCACCAGCATGGTGGTGGCCTGCAGCTTGTTCATGCCGGCGTTCACCACTTCTGTGGGCACCACGCCCAGCACCATCCAGTCCTGGAAATTGGCGGATTCATATACCAGGTAGTAAAGCTCGCCGTGAAAATCAAACACCGTCGCGCCGGCATTGCCCGCCTGGAAGTCCTTCTGCAGGGCAAGCAGCTGTTCCTCGGTTGTGCGTTCGGATTGCTCCAGAAGGGCGAAGATGTTGTGAATCGTCTGAATTTCTCCGTTGGCGTTGTTTACCACCACACGCCCGTCAGGCAGCACGGCAAAGGTGCTGGCCTGCCCGCCGAAGGCAGACACCTTCAGGGCGTCCACCAGGTCGGAGTTATTGAAGGTGATGGCAATTGCCTCATAGGTGAAATCCTGATAGACGCCCTGCTTGGAGGGTACGGCGAACACCATGATTTCCGGCTTGTCCGGCACAACCGAGTTGATGACCACCGGCTTCTTTTCCAGAATCAGGTCAGGTAGCTGATCCCGCAGGTTCAGATAACCCTGCTGTCCCTCCAGATTGATGTAGTATCCGTTGCGGGAGATAAAGAAGAAATCGGTGAAGTGGCTTTCCACACGGGCCTGCTCCACATAGGACTTGATATCCCCTTCGTTCGTGGCAGCGGCAAGATAGGGCTCCCACATCCGCATGCGGCTCCAGTTGACGGAAACCAGGTTGTACAGGGTCTGGTTTGCCTGATGGAAGATTTCAGTCAGGTGGGCGATGCTTTCCTCATAGATTGTTTGTGAAACAAACTCGAAGTAGATCACGCCTGCCCCGATCATCATCGCCGCCAGCACAACTGTCAGCAGCCACGCAATCATCCGCTTTTTCATCGCACCGCCCTCCTTTCATCCAACATTCAGGCTCCTTATTTTTCCTGCAGAATTGTCACATACTCCGTAGGCGCCAGGAACTGCTGGGTTGTCGTCAGCGCCTCGCGGATGTATTTCTGGCTGGTAAAGTCGTTCACAATATAGTCCGCCCGCTTGGCCTTCAGATCCTTGGGCATGGGGCAGTTGCAGAAGGTGGGATGCTCCAGGTAGGTATCCGCGCCGATGAGCATCACGCTGTACACCGCTTTTTCGTCCAGGGGCTTGCCGTTCACGGTGATATTCTCCAGGCGGAACTTGCCCCGCTCCGTTTCGGTCACAGTATACTCAAGGCCGCTGGTCACGGGCATCTGGTTGCGGTGATGGATGGGGTTGGAGCCATCCTCCTTCACGTTTACCAGCCAGTCCATGATGCGGCGTACCTCCTCGCCGGTATACTCGCCGCGGTAGATGGCGTTGCGGAAGGTCATGATCCACTTTACCTGCTGCATGGTGTAATCCCCCTCATAGATGGTGGAGCTGGCCACGCTGGCATAGCCAATGGCAATCTGATCCTGGCTTTGGGCGCGCAGGGTGTTCATCAGGGAGGAAGCCGCCTGGCTGCCATGCTCGCCAAAGTTGTTGGAATAGGCTGTTTTCTGGGTAATCAGCACTTCCCCCGCTTCCGGATTGACGTAATTCGTAATCTGAGCGTTAAAGTCCTCATAGGCGCCCCTGGCGTCATATTCGCCGCGCATCATCTTATGACCCACGTCCTGGGAAATGGCAAACACCTCGGTAGAGGCCAGGCGCATGTACAGGTGGTTGCTGTTGATGCAGTCCTTCACATA
>CAMDVP010000110.1 GCA_945877525.1 uncultured Clostridia bacterium
GCCATGACTGAAAATCATCGCCTGCCCCTGGTGTTGTTTTACCTGGAGGGCTTCTCCACAGAGGAGGTGGCCCGGGCGCTGGGCATTCCCACAGGTACGGCGAAGTACCGGCTGCACCAGGCCAGAAAGGCGCTCAGACTGGAAATCACCGACGGAAAGGAGGCAGCCGCTCATGAAGGAATCTGAACTGCGGCAGGGGCTGAAAAAGCTGTACCCGGACATCACCCCGGCGGCGCATAACTCGCTGATGCAGGCTGTCCCCGGAAAGGAGCAGACTGTAATGAAACGCAAACTGGGCCTGACCCCTGTGCTGGCTTTGCTGATTCTGATGGCCCTGGCCACCGTAGCCTATGCCGCGGTTTCCTTTAGCGTGCGCGATATGGGCTGGCAGGGCAGGGAGGACTACGAGGAACACATTGTGGAAATCAACCAGCGCTACGAGAACGACTATATGGCCGTGACGGTGAACGACGCGGGCTTTGACGGGCAATCCTTCGCCATGGCGCTGAGCCTGGAAAACAAACGGGAGGGCGAGTATGTGTTCATCCGCCCCCGCCTGAGCGCGGAATGCAACGGTGTGACCTACGACTGCGATGTGGAATCCATGCGCAACCTGGATTTCATGAGCGGCTTTGTCTACCCGGATGTGCATCACCCGGAATACAATGATGGCCTGACGGGCTTTGACGGCTCGCTTTTGACCGAGGACGGCCAGACGCTGCCCTCGGGGGAAATCACCTGGACACTGACGATGAAGGTGTATCACCTGCTCTACGATGTGGAAAAGGACGACACGGTGTTCACAGGCGGGGAAGGCGAGCTGGAGCGCTATGCCGCCGCCTGCCGGGAGGCCTACCGGAACCGCCGGATTCTGGTGCAGGAGGACGGCAACCTGGTCACCTACCTGGCCATGATTCAGCCCGTGACGGGCATTGACGGGGAGACCTACTGGAGCTTCTGCGATGGTGAGGAGATTGCTGCCACAGGCGTGGGCGAGCTGGTGGACACCATTGTCTGCCGCTACACCACGAAGTTTGGCGACGAGGCCAGCTTGACGGGACTGATGGGAAGCAGCGTGGCACTGGATGGTTACAGCGTGGTGCTGGATCGGGTGGATCTGTCCTTCCGCACCATGAACGTGCGCATGCACTATGACTTTGGGCAGCCCGTGAGCCGCGAGGAACTCAGCGAGCGCATGGCCGGCCTGCCCGTGCGGTGGAACGTCTCCACCGATGGCGGCGCGACGCTGCTGCCGGTGAGCGTGGCCGGGAACGCTTCGGTGCAGACAGAGGACGGCTCCTGGCGGTACGAATGGTATGGGAGCTATGCCATCCCCGAGGGGCAGGTGGATGCCATCACCTTCATTCCGGCCTATCAGTGGAATGAGACAGAGCAGGCCGCCCCGGCGCAGGGCGCCTTCGTCATCAATGTGCAGGGGCAGACGGTCAGTCTACTGCCTCAGGACGAGTAAACGTACTGTATACCAAGGATGAAGCAGGCCCCTCCCGATTGCCGGGAGGGGCTTCGCTGTTCATATTCCAATGCAGGCATGAGCATCCCAAAACCATTCCGGTACGCCGCATGCCGAAGCAGGAGAAAAAAGCCGATGCACTGCCGATATGGACGTTTTCTTCTCGTATATCTGCCCTTTTCATGATATAATGCTGTCAGGCGGAAACTTTCCGGGCTGGGAACGGAAGGAACAATGGAATACCTCGGAGCGTGAGGGGGAGAGAAAATGATGAAAATCGGCACCTGCGTGAAGGGCCAGCGCCTGCTGGAGGACTTGCCTCCCGTGATGGACGCGGGCTTTGAGACAATCGAGGTGTATTTTGATGCCGGCCTGCAGGGAACAAACCTGCAGGAGCTGGCGCGCCGGGCGGCTGAACGGATGGCCGGCCGGATCACGGTCTCCGCCGTAGGGGTTTATGTGAATCCCCTCCAGGATGACGCGCAGCGACATGAAGTGGAGCAGTGCATCGACTGTGCCGGGCTGTTCGGCGCGCCGGTTGTGTCTACCTTTGCAGGCGCGGTGGATGGCGCGCCGGTTTTCGCGGCGATGGACCGGTTCCGGGAGGTTTTTGGTGAGCTGACCAGGCGGGCGGAGGAATGCGGCGTGAAGCTGGGGATCGAGAATGCCCATTGCAACGGGTTCTGGTATCGCGCGGTGAAGAATATCGGATTCTGCCCGGGAGCGTGGGAAATGATGTTTGACGCAGTGTCCAGCGTTGCCCTGGGCCTGACCTGGGAGCCCTCCCATCAGTTGGAGCAGTTCATCGATGTGTATGAGCAGCTGGAGCGCTGGACGCCACGAATTGTCCATGTCCATGGCAAGGACGCGAAGATTGACACAGCCCATGTCCGGCAGTACGGCGCATGGTTTGGGCAGCACTACTGTGATCACCGCTTCCCCGGGCTTGGGGACAGCGACTGGGCACGAATCATGGCGCAGCTCATGCGTGGCGGGTACACGGGGAACATCACCATCGAGGGGTTTCATGATCCCGTATACTGCGGAGCACGTGAGAAAGAGGGACAAATCAACGCCCTGCGTTATCTGAAAGAATGCAGAGCGCAGCTGGACAGAAACCAATAATGCTGTGCTACGTTAAAAGATCGCAAGCGTCACGCCCTGGAGTCAGTCCTCATGAATATGCTCGGTACCCTGCTCCAGCAGCGTGCGTACATGCTCATCCGCCAGGGAGTAAAAAATGGTCTTGCCGTCGCGGCGGCTCTTGACCAGATGGGCCTGCTTGAGAATGCGCAGCTGGTGGGATACAGCGGACTGGGTCATGCCCAGCAGCCTTGCCAGGTCGCATACGCAGACCTCCGCTTCAAACAGCACATACAGAATGCGGATGCGGGTGCTGTCGCCAAAGACCTTGAACAGCTCCGCCAGGGAGAACAGCGTATCCTCATCCGGCAGAGCAGATTGCACCTGGGCCACCTTATCCTCATGCACGCACAAATAGCCGCATGTTTCCAGTTCCTGCTCAGCCAATGAAGCTCGCCTCCTTGCCGTCTATTATAGCAACTTCCTGCGCAAAATGCAAAGAAAATCGGAGAGACCCCACAGGGGTCCCTCCGGCGAAAAGGAAAGCGCTCAGGTCAGGTCGGTGGGGGTGCTGGGATCCACCGGCGCGGGAGTATCGGTAGGCGCGGGCGTGGCGGTGGGTGCGGGAGTATCAGTGGGCGCGGGGGTAGGGGTAGCGGTTACGTTGGGTACGGGATCCTCCACATCGTAGAGACGCTTGAGGGTATCCGCGTCGGCTTTGCCTGTGACCTCAAGCCCGGCCACAAACTGGAAGCGCTCCACGGCGGCCTTCGTGGCCTTGCCGTACACGCCGTCAATGCCCTTGTCGCCCAGGGTATAGCCCAGGTCGAACAGGAAGGTCTGCAGCAGGCGGACATCGGCGCCCTTGTCGCCCTCCTTCAGGGGAGCGTAGGGGTCATACTCGGGGGCCTTGCGGCTGTACAGCTTTTCCTGCATGGCGGCGGAGGCGTAGGTATGCTCGGTGTAGCCGATGGCGCACTGGAACAGATTCACCGCAAACAGCGTATCATCGCCAAACACACCGTCAATGGCGCCTACGGGGTAGCCAAGGGCGGCCAGTCGCTTCTGCATTTTCCGCACAGCGGAACCCTTGGCGCCCTTTTTGAGGGTGGAGTATTCGCTGTCGGAGGATGTAGAGGAGGAGGGCTTGGGGGTGGCGGTGGGCTTTACGGTGGGCTTGGGCGTGGCAGTGGGTGCTGCGGTGGGGGCGGCGGTCGGCGCGGGGGTGGCGGTGACCATGGCGGACATCAGCTGATGCTCGGTCACCGTGTCTACCTGATAATGCCCTGCCTCATCCAGGGTGTAGGTGATCAGCTTGCCGTCATAGCACAGGGCACGGGTTGCCTGGGGATTGGCCAGAGGAACGGTTTCCAGGGACAGGCTGGCCAGATCGATGATCTCCGCGGTCTGCAGCTCGGTCACGATGGTCACCGCGGTGGGGGAGGCCGTCATGGACACGGGCTTGCTCACCTGGTAGCGGATCACCTGGGGCGCGGGAGCCTCCAGGCCGGTGACGGGCAGGGTGATGCACTTGAGGGCATAGCCGCCCAGGCCGTTATCCGCCACGAAGTACAGCTGATTGCCCGACATGCATACGGACGCAACGCCGGGAATGCCGGAAAGCTCCGTGCCCTGGTCATTGCGGAGCACCAGCACGCCCTCCTCCAGGGTGTAGGGAATCTCGCCGGCTACCCGGGCGAAGTCCTCCTCCGTGGGGGCGAGGGATACCAGCGTGGAGTTGGAGCCGTCCAGCAGCACGGCAAACAGCCGGCCGTCCTTGGACAGGCAGTAAAGCTGGGTGTCGTCAATGCCAACCAGATCGATGATGGGGGTTCCGAGATAGCGGGTGGGCGAGCCTGTGACGGTGAGGAACAGATAATTATCGCGCCCCAGATAGGCGGTGTGCACGCCGTCGGAAATGATGGGTTCGGCCATGGCGGAAGCGGCCAGCACAAGCGCCAGCAGTCCGCACAGCACGGAAATATGGATTTTCTTCATCCTTTTTTGCCTCCCTTGAAGGTGATGGCGGTTTGCATCCGCCTGCTTACATTGATTCAACGCACCACCCAGGAAAATCCTTGCATCCTCTTGCGGGATTTACAAATTTGTCATATACTTGTGCCGATGTTTGAAAAAACAACTGATTGGCGACTCAATAGGAGGATATCATGGTTCTCTGCATTGCCCATGCTCCACGCAAGGCCTGAGGCGGACGGGGCCTGCCTGGAGCGAACCTGTATGTGAGTCCTGTCCCATCCGGCTTTGCGCCTGAAGGAAGCATTTTTCCATCAAGAAAGGAGCAAAGCCTGTGAAGAAGAATCATTTTGTATTTCTGCGCGATATGCGCGGGTTTCTTGTTCTGTCCCTGACCCAGGGATTGTCGGCCCTGGGCAGCGGCATGACGGGGTACGCCCTGATTGTATGGTCATACCAGCAGCAGGGCTCGGCGCTGACCACGGCGCTATTGACGGTGTGTTCCTATGCGCCCTATGTGCTGATGAGCATTTTTGCCGGGGCGCTGAGCGACCGCTGGAACAAGAAGAGGACGCTTCTCGTATGCGATACGCTGGCAGCGCTGTGCACGCTGACGGCATACCTGCTTTTGCGGGCGGGGGCGATGCGGGTGTGGCACCTGTATGTGCTCAATGCCCTCAATGGGCTGATGAACACGGTGCAGTCCCCTGCGGCGGACGTTACCGTCACCCTGCTGACCCCGAAGGAGCATTATCAGCAGGCCAGCGCGGTGCAGTCCTTCCTGAATTCCGTCAACAGCCTGCTGACCCCGGCGCTGGCCACGGCGATTCTGACCCTTGCGGGGCTGGATGCGGTGATTCTCGTGGATCTGTGCACCTTTGCGGTGGCGTTTGCGGCGCTGTGGCGCATGCGGATTCCGGAAACGCCCGCGAAGGCTGAACAGAACGCTGGTATCCTGCGGCAGGCAGGGGAGGCGCTGCGCTGGCTGCGGCGGAACAGGGGCATTCTTCATCTGATCTATTTCCTGGCGGCCATCAACCTGACGGCTTCCATGTATCAGGCGGCGCTGCCGGCCCTGCTCCTGCCCAGAGCGGGGGGCGAAACGGCGCTGGGCGTGGTTAACACGGTGACCGGGGTGAGCATGCTGCTGGGCAGCGCCCTGGCCTCGGCGTGGCCCAGGCCTCGCAGCCGGGTGCGGATTATCTGCAATACGCTGCTGATTTCCATGGGTACGGAAAATTTGCTGCTGTCCCTGGGCCGCAGCCTGCCTGTATGGTGCGCAGGCGCGTGCTTGGGGTGGACGGTGATCCCGCTGATGAACGCCAATCTGCAGGTCATCATGCGGGAAGGCATCCCGGTGGAGATGCAGGGCCGTGTGTGGGCAGCGCGCAATACCCTGCAGTTTTTCACCATTCCGGTGGGGTATCTGCTCAGCGGCTTCCTGGTGGATGCAGTGATGGAACCGCTGATGGCCACGCAGATGCCGCAGAGTCTGCTCTGCACCCTGTTTGGCACGGGCAAGGGTTCGGGGGCGGCGCTGCTGTTCCTGATCCTGTGGATAGCGGGGCTGGTCACCTGCCTGGTGTTCCGAAGGGATCGGGCCATCTGGGCGCTGGAGGGAAATTCATAATTCTGGTTTTTATGCCCGGGGCGGGAAGAAATTTCCCCTCCGGGACGTTCCATTGGTACCAAGGGAAAAGTCCTGGGGAAACGAGGAGAGCGGCATGAAGAAAATCACTCGTCTGGCGGCGCTGGCAACGGCGCTGATACTGGCGGCGGTCCTGTGTCCCATCGGCGGCGCACGGGCGGAGGTCTACGGCTTTGGCGTGACCTATAAAAGCAGCACTGTCAATTTGCGCCAGCAGCCCACACAGTATTCGACCCGCCTGGGATCCTATGCCAGCGGCACCTGGATGGCTATCAGCGGCGAGAGCGGCAACTGGTACTATGTTACCGCCCCCGACGGCCGCACGGGCTACATGAGCAAGAACTATGTAAACGCCGCGCAGGACGCCTTCGGCACCATCGGCGTGGTGGCCAATCCCAAGTCCACCTCGTTCCTGAACCTGCGCCAATCCCCAAGCTACAACGCAAAGGTGCTGGGTATCTACTATAACGGCGTGCCCTTCGTGCTGCTCAACCATTCCGATTCGGGCTGGTACCGCGTGCGGGTCAATGGACTGGAAGGCTACTTCCGTGAGGAATTCATCACCACCCTCACCTGCACCTACAGCGAGGAGGTGGCGACCATCGTCACCCCCGGCGGCACCGGGCTGAACCTGCGCACCGGCCCCGGCATGAGCTACGCCTCCATCGGTCAGTACCGCGGAGGACGCTATGTCATGGTGCTTCAGAAGGGGAACGGCTGGTGGCGGGTAAGCGTGGACGGACAGGTAGGCTTCATGAACAGCGACTTCCTGCGGGAGGGCATTCTGACCCCGGAGGAAAGCCTGGCGGAGGGCGGCGGCGGAAGCTCGGGCCTCCCCCAGCCAGGTTATGCTGTGGTGACCAACCCCCGTGCTACCCAAGTGCTGAATTTGAGGGAACAGCCCTCCACCACCAGCCGTGTGCTGGGGCAGTACCGCAATGGCGAGCGTCTCACCGTGCTGGCTCAGGGAACAGAATGGTGCAGGGTGATGGACGAGAATGCTGTGGTTGGCTACATGATGACGGACTATCTCAGCCTGCGCAATCTGCCTGCCACGCCCACCATGACGGTCAACCATCCGCAGAAAAGCTTTGTGAACCTGCGCACGGGCCCCTCGACGCTGACCGGCAGCGTGCTGCTGAGGCTGCCCCACGGTGCCAATGTGGTCGTTCTTGTGCCGGGGGACAGCTGGGTGAAGATCCGCTATAACGGCTACACGGGCTATGCCATGTCCTACTTCCTCCAATAAGTGAAATCCGGTCAGGCGCCGCCTCCTTCCGAAGGGCAGGGGAGCGGCGCTTTGCTCTGTCAGGCGACGGCTTTGGCCCTTTTTCCATTTGAGGGCTGGAAAGCTATTGCATGGCGGGGGCTGGCTTTGCTATAATGGGTGACGGACTAAACCGGCGCAGGAACCAGGGCGTATCCTGCAATCGACAGCGCAATGGCGGAAGCGAGTGACGAAACGTGACCCAGGAGGACAAGCTGCATCAGGACGGCCCGGACGACCGGGAGGTGCTGGAAACAGCCATGGAGGCCGGACACATTCTGCTGGAAAACGGCGCGGAGATTTTCCGAGTCGAGGAGACCATGGAGCGCATCGCGGCCCATTATGGGGTGGAACGCAAGGACTTTTTTGTGCTGAGCAACGGCATCTTCACCACCGGCGACTGTGAGCCCGGCCAGCGGGGCGGACAGTACGCCCGGGTGCAGCATATTCCGGTGAAAAGCGCACAGCTGGACCGGGTTGTGGCGGTCAACCAGCTTTCACGGGAAATCGAGGCGGGAAACTATACCCTGGAGGAAACCAGGCGGCGGCTCCGGGAAATCAGGCAGATGCCCGGCGAACCGCCTTTGGTGCAGATGCTGGCCTCCGGGGTGGGCAGCGCATGCTTCTGCGGTCTGTTCGGCGGCGGGGTGGAGGATTGTGCGGCGGCGTTTGCGGCGGGCTTTCTGCTGTATGTGTTTGTGCTGTGGTCGGGGAAAAGGCACATGAGCAAGATCGTTGCCAATCTGCTGGGCGGCGCGCTGGTGACCCTGAACTGCATCATGCTGTACCGCCTTGGCCTGGGGCGGGATATGAACCACATGATTATTGGCGCGATCATTCCCCTGGTGCCGGGGGTGCCCTTCACCAACGGGATCCGCGATATCGCCAACGGGGATTACATCTCCGGCGCTGTTCGGCTGCTGGATGCCATTCTGGTATTTCTGTGCATTGCCATTGGCGTGGGCGTGATGTTTACGATCTACCGGCGGGTGGCGGGAGGTGTGATGCTGTGATTGCGCATACGCTGCTGGCCTTTGCGGGAACCGTCGCTTTTGCGCTGCTCTTCGGCGTGCCCAGAAAGTATTTCATCAACTGCGGATGCATCGGCAGCGCCGGATGGCTGCTCTACGAGGCGCTGACGTCATGTGCCGGCGCCACGGCCACGGAGGCAACCTTCTTTGCCACGGTGCTGGTGATTATCCTGTCCCGCCTGTGCGCAGTCAGGGCGCGTTGCCCGGTGACGGTGTTCCTGATTTCCGGCATCTTCCCGCTGGTGCCCGGCGCGGGAATCTACTGGACAGCCTATTACCTTGTGACAGGACAGATGGGGCAGGCAGTCAGCAGTGGCTTCGTGGCGGTCAAGGCGGCTGTTGCTATTGTACTGGGCATTGTGTTTGTGTTTGAAATCCCCAACAGCGTCTTCCATCTGCTGGAAAAACGGAGGAAAACGGCAGTGCACTGAGCTGTTCTACGGCAGCAGTTGTCCCCAAAAAAAGAAACAAAAAACCCCGGCAATGACAGCAAACCTATCGACGGGCTGCGGTCACTGCCGGGGTTCGTTTCGATTTGTATACTCACAGCCGGTGGTTGCGCACCCGGCCGCGCACCAGGTCGCCCTCCTGCACGGCAAAGGGCAGAACCATGCGGATGGTTTCACCGGCAACGCCCAGCGTGGTGAGGGTCTCGCCGGTTTTTTCCCGCAGGAAGGGCTGGGCCTCGGCGGTCAGCACGCCATGGGGCGTCATGACCTCCAGCGTGTCTCCGGCGAAGAAGCGGTTCTTCAGCTCCAACTGTGCGCCGGCGCCTGCGGGAGCGTCCTGCGTTACCCGGGCGATGTATTCCCGCTCCTGATGAAAGCCCTCCGCGCCGCCGGGCTGCTCGGGGCTGCCCAGGGCAAAGCCGGTGTCGCTGTCCCGGTGACTGGCACAGCGAAGCTCGTCCAGCAGCGCGGGAAGCGCGGCCTGGAAGGCATCCTCGCCCTGTGCCAGCAAATCCAGCGCCCGGCGGTACGCGCCCGTCACCACCGCTACATAATATTCGGTTTTCATCCGGCCCTCGATCTTCAGGCTGCTCACGCCGGCACGGCATAGACGGGGAAGGAGCGGCATCAGGTTCAGATCCTTCGCGGAGAA
>CAMDVP010000111.1 GCA_945877525.1 uncultured Clostridia bacterium
TATCGCACGATTCGTATGGTTCGTCAGGGCGCGGGATTATTGAGCGGTTACGTTTCAACAGCATACTGGGAACCAAATGTGCGATTGGTTGCTCTTTCGCCATGCATTCTCTTTTTCACATTTATAAATTACTGATCGTATCTGTGCACGAATATGCATAGAGAGCCGCGAAAATTTTCTCTTATAGGAAAATTTGGAGGAAGTCAGCGAGCTACCTTTACTGTGACGGCGGAACGCGACGGTCTGAACTGCCAATGGAACACCTGTTGCGGGCGTACCTGGGAGCCGATGATCGGTGTGACGGAGGCGAACAAAGAGCCTTACGATCATCATTGCGCCTCCTTTGACCTCCGCCTTCGATGACATCGCTACTGGCGAAGCGTCGTCCTTTGCGATCCTATACTTCGCATCCTACATAAGCTTAGAAAAAGCATAGTTGATTGATCGGACGGCTCATCAGGCAGCGTCTGAAGCTGAGCAGGCCATGAGCCTGATGGGTACCCCGCTCATGGCATTAACCCAAGGGTTAGTTCGCAGTGGCTGCGCGGTGATTCCTGTACTATGCTATCGATGTACTGTGCAAGGCGAACAGGCTGCTGCTGCCAGCGCGCAAGCAGCTGCGCGTCCGGCGTGAAGGTATCCATACGCCCGGCGAAATACGCCGCGTTCAATGCCGCGAAGAAGTCGGCAAGCTGCTCGGGACATTCATCCTGCGAAATGACAGATAGAGCCTGCCGGCGTGCGGTGGCTTTGAAGAATTCCTCGGAATAGGTAGAAAAGTCAAGTAGATTGGGATCATCCAGATCCATGGCACTCGCCCATGCGGACACCTCGACCGGTTCCGTGTGATAGGATAAACCGCTCTCTGAAATGGTCAGCACGCCGTACTGATTGGGCGAAACCGCCAGAGAGGAGGTGGCAATGTCCCAAATTCCGGCGTTGGTCACATTCGTGTGCTGCATATGGATATGCCCGCTCAGGTTGCACAGGACAGGGTAATCTGCGTAAAGCATGCGAAGTACGTTGGCATTGACGATATTGTAGCCTGAGGTAAGCAGATCGCTGTGGTTGATCAGATTCTGATGGCTGACGGCAATCACGCGGCAGCCGTCGCGCTTGGCCTGCGTCAGCTGCACCCGAATCCAATCCACCGTCTGAGGCAATGCGGCCCCCGGAAGGTCTGCGGTGTTTACATCTACCATCAGGATGCGCAGGCTATCCGTCATGCTGACGATATAGCTGAGTGACGCAGGATCCCGTGAAAGCGCGCCGTCATAGCCGAAGGACTGATAGATCGAACGGAATTCCTCCGCCGTCACGCTGTCCACTCGCTCATAGCTTTCCGCTTCAAAGCGCACGGCATTGCGACTGTTCAGGTCGTGATTACCGGGAATCACCAGCACGGGGATTCCTGCTTCTTCAATGCGGGAGAGCTTGTCCGCCAGGGCTTCATGGCTGGCGCGTTCTCCGTTCAGGGATAGATCGCCGGAGAGAACAAGCACGTCCGGTTGACGGTCGATCACTTGCGCTGCAAAGGCTTCGATCAGTTCCTCACTGTAAGCCATGACCTTGCCGTCGGCGCGGGTGATGCTCCGCTCAAAGCACGGGCCGTGATCGGTCAGCTCTGGCGCAAGGTAGTGCAGGTCGGTGGCTACAAAGAGTGTCACGGTGTCGACAGGTTCACCGAGCGCGGAGAGCGGCATGAGCAGCATCAGCGCCAGCAGCAGGAGGATGGCCTTCATGGATGTCAGCTCCTTTCGAGATTACGACTCTATTATACAGCAAAAGAATACCCTGCGGAAGTGCGTTTCACAGGATGATTAACAGGATTTTCTATGTATGGTATAACTCGCTCAAAGACAAATGAATCAGGCGGGATGCGCCGCCCGCCCGCAGGGAAGGGAGGGAATGGGCATGAAAAGGTGGCTTTGTTTGCTATTGGCGCTGTGCCTGCTGCCCGTGTGCGCCGTAGCGCAGGCACAGGATTTCCTGACTGTCACGGTGGGGCATGTGCTGGTGCCCATGACGGCCCTTCCGGTGCCTGAAGGAAACCAATTTGAACGGACTCCGGCTGGTTCAATAGAAACGCTTCCTGCATTGCAAAATCCCTGCCCGGTCTGCTGCACACAGATCGGGCAGGGATTTCGATAAGGAACGGCTTATTCGTCCAGTTCGTTGTTTTCCTTCATGCGCTCGAATTCTTCCCGTGTGATCAGGCACATGCGGGGCTTTGCGCCGTCCTTGGCGGAAACGACGCCCCGCTTCTCCATTTCGTCCACCAGGCGGCCCGCCCGGGCATAGCCTACCTTCAGGCGGCGCTGCAGGAGGCTTGTGGACACCTGCCCGTCGTTTACGGCCATTTCAATGCACTGCTGCAGGAGCGAAGCGTCGCTGTTGGGGTCGTCGGGGGATTCCACCGTGTCCGCCGTGGGGAAGCTGCCGTCTGCTTCGCGCTGCAGGGCGTCCAGCTGTTCCATCACATTGGGGTCATAGTCGGCCTCGGAATGCTCGCGGATGAAGTCGGTTACGCGGTTCACCTCGCCGTCGGACATGAAGCAGCCCTGCACGCGGATGGGGGTAAATTCGCCGGTGGGCAGGTAGAGCATGTCGCCCCATCCCAGCAGCTGCTCCGCGCCTACCCGGTCGAGGATGGTGCGGCTGTCGATGAAGCTGGACACCTTGAAGGCAATGCGGCTGGGAATGTTGGCCTTGATCAGGCCGGTGATTACGTCCACCGAGGGGCGCTGGGTGGCCACCACCAGATGGATGCCCGCCGCGCGGGCCAGCTGCGCCAGACGGCAAATGTGCTCCTCCACGTCGCGCTTGCAGGTCATCATCAGGTCGGCCAGCTCGTCGATAATGATGACGATGCGGGGCATGAACTCCTCGCCGTCCTCCAGCTTGGCGTTGTAGCCGTCGATGGCGCGCACACCCTTGAGCTCAAATTTCTTGTAGCGGTCCATCATCTCCGCTACCGCCCAGGCCAGCGCGCCGGAGGCCTTGTGCGGGTCGGACACCACGGGAATCAGCAGGTGGGGGATGCCGTTGTAGCACTGCAGCTCTACCACCTTGGGGTCCACCAGAATCAGCCGCACCTCCCGGGGGGAGCAGCGGTAGAGCAGGGAGTTGATCATGGTGTTGATGCACACCGACTTGCCGGAGCCCGTGGCGCCGGCGATGAGCAGGTGGGGCATGCGGGCCAGGTCGCACACGATGGGCGTGCCAGCGATATCCTTGCCCAGTGCCACCACCAGCGGGGATTTGGCCTCACGCATGGGCTGGCTTTCCAGAACCTCGCGGAGGGTGACGGTGGACACCTTCCGGTTGGGCACCTCCACGCCCACCAGCGCCTTGCCGGGAATGGGCGCCTCGATGCGGACGGACTTGACCTCCATGTTCATGGCGATGTTCTTGCCCAGGTCAGTGACCTTGGTGACCTTGATGCCCGCGGCCAGCTCCAACTCAAACCGGGAGATGGCCGGGCCGTGGGTCACATGACGCACCTTGGCGGGCACCTTGAAGGACTGCAGCGTCTCTTCCAGGCGCTGGGAGCGCATAGCGTCCTCCTCCTCGCTGATGCCGGCCTGAGGCTCGGGCAGCTTGAGCAGGTTCATGCCGGGGTAAACATAGGGCGGGGGAAGCTCCATTTCCACCTGCTCGCCCTGGGGCGGATTCTTGCGGGGCGGCAGCTTCAGGTCGGGCTTCCAGCCGTCCTTGGGCGGCTCCTGCTGCAGCCGGGGCGCGGGAACGGCCGGCGCGGGCGGGGCTGGAGCATCCTCCCAGGGCGGCGTTTGCGACCAGGAGGGCAGGGGCTGCTGTTTTGTCTTTTCTGCCTTGCGGGCGGGGCGGGGAGCATATTCCTCCGGCGCGTCGCCTACGCGCCAGGTGGCGGCGGGGGCGGAGGGCGCGTCCTCCCAATCCCCATCCATGTGCTGTGCGGTATGGACGGGGCGGGAGACGGGGTGCTCCTGGGGGACGGGCTCCTCAGGCCAGCGCTGCGGCTCCGTCTGTTCGGGAGACGGCTGCGGCACGTCCGCAGGCTGGGGCGCTTCCGCCTTCCTGCCGCCAAAGATGCGTGACTTGCGCGGTGCAGCCTCCGCCGTGTCGGGCTGGACGCCGGGTTCCGGGGCGGGCTTCTTCCGGCCGAAAATCTTCGACTTGCGCTCTGCCTCCTCCGGGGGCACCTGATAAGCGGGAGGGAAGGCGCTCTGCTCCGCCGAGGGCGCCTGGAAGCCTACGGGGCCGGCGCTGGTCGCGACGGGCTGACGCGGCGCAGGAGCGGCCTGCCGCATCTGACGCTGCTGCTGCAGGGGAAGCTGCTGCACAGGCTGGGTGGAAACGGCGGGCTGGGTATACGCGCCCTGAGGCACATAGTCCTCCCATCCCCCGGCGCCTGGCTGGGGCGCGCTCTGCTGGGCCCAGGCCATGGCGGCCTGCTCCTGCTGGCGGCGCTGCCATTCCAGCTCCTGGGCGCGCAGGCTCTGCTGCTCCTGTGCCTGCTGGGCGCGGCGCTCGTCCTGACGGGCATGCATACGGCTAAACAGCTTTTTGAAATCCAGGCGGATCAGCAGCAGGAAGGTGCCCGCTGCCATCAGACAGGTAACGATGGCGGCAGGCAGCACGCCCATAACCTGCCATAGCGGCCAGGCCAGCAGCATGCCCAGCAGTCCGCCGCTCATGTGGCGGTCTGCGCCCAGCACATAGGCCCGGGCCAGGAACAGATCGAACGCGCCGGGGTTCCCGGAGCCACCCTGGTTGAGAGTATAGAAGTACTGCATCAGCGGCACAGCGGGGCTGCCGCTGTAAGAAAACAGGTTGGCCGCCGTGAGCACCAATAGCAGCAGCAGGGCGAACAGCAGAAGCGGCCGCAGGCGGGGCTTGCGCTGAATGGAGATAATCAGCAGTACGCCGCCCCAAACGGGCAGCACGGGCAAAAGGAATGCCAGGCCGCCAGCCAGCCCGTAACAAATCTGACGAAGCCCGGCAAACACATCCCCCGCCATGGAAAGCGCCACTGCCAGGAAAATCATCACGCCAAGGGCAATCAGGAGCAGGCCGCCCACCATGCGCACCAGCATGGCGTCCGCCGAATAGGTTCGGGCCCGTTTTGCCGCCTTGTTTTTGTTCTGCGCCATGATGCTCCTCCTGCGTTTTTGAATTTATCTTGTCAGAATGATGCTGGTCAGCACGCCCTCCTCATCCGCGTGAAGGCGTAGACGAACGTCGCCCAGCTGATAATAGTCGCTGGTGCCGGGCACCATGCGGTAGCTGTCGGCCCGTTCTGCGTCCAGGGTAACGGTGGCGTCGGGTTCGCCCAACAGGGAAAGCCAGGCTTCCCGCCGGGTTTCTCCGGTGCAAAGGCCGAACAGGTCAAGCCGGTCGCTGCGGATGCCCTGCACCACGCTTTCCTCCCATTTGGAGGAAAGCCGATCGCTGAGCAGGTATGCGTCCCGGAAGGCGCCATCCTGCAACTGGAACAGCCTCCCGTCCTCGTACAGGTCGGGGTCGATCAGCAGCCCGTATCTGTCGATGCAGGTCTGCACCTTTTCTCCCAGCACGGCGGGAATACCGGGTAACGAACCATCCGCCACCGCCTGGCGGATGCGTTCCGGACTTTCCCCGTCCAGGGCGATCATGCGCAGCGCGCCCACGCGTCCGGGCAGGCCCTCTGCAGAGGCATCCAGCCATGGCCGCAGCCGGCTCCAGCGGATGTGCACCGTACCGGCCCTGTCCCCCAGGGTGCACAGCTGGTCGATGCCATAGTACAGCGTCAGCCCGGAATCGGACAGGCCGAAGCCCTCCGGCAGGGGAACAAGCTGATTGTTGCGCAGGTGGGCGCTCAGGGCAGGGGCCAGCTCCCATTCCAGCTCGTCGCACAGCCAGGCCCGGGCAGCCTGCGCATCGGTGAACAGATCGTCCAGGGCAATGGCTTGCCCGGTGCGCAGATCGATATTGACCGTGCGCCACTGGTGGGTGGTTCGCTCGTCGGCAACGGGCCCGGACACCTCCATCACCACGCTGAGCACATCCTCTGCAAGGAAGGCGATGTAGTCCGCCCGAAGGGGCGTGGGGTTTTGCATGGTCAGCGCCAGACGGGTGAGCAGACCCTGGGCGTCCAGGGCCTGAAGCAGCGCGTCGTTGACGGTCTGAAGCAGCGCCTCGTCCGTCATGCCCTCTACCTGAGGATAGTACACCCATCCCTCTCCCAGCGCAAGCCCCTGGCGGGTCAGGCTGGGGGCGGCGGCTTCCTCCTCCGCCAGGGCGGGGGTGAGGGACAGCGCCAGAATCAAAAGACAAATCAGCCATTTCTTCATGCTCATGTCCTCCGGGGAAAATTATTGTACATCATTTAACGGTTCTGCGCAAGTTTTCCCTGCATGAAGGGAGAGGGAAGCCGTTTTGCAAAAAAAGCCTTTGCACCCGGCAGATTTTGATGTATCATGGAGAAAAGGCCTGCCGAAAGGAGAATCCGCCATGCCGAAGATGCCTGACGTGCTTGAAGGGGCCAGGGTGCTATTGGAAAATGAAACGCCTCTCTCGGGCAACTGCGGCCGCCTGTGCGGCGCGCGCTGCTGCCGACCCATGGAGGGAGAAAACACCGGCATGCTGCTGTTTCCCGGGGAGGATGCCTACTATGCGGCCCTGCCGGATTATACCATAGCGTATACTCCTGCGGGATTGCTGCTGACCTGCCCCGGGCAGTGCCGCCGGGAGGACCGGCCCCTGAGCTGCCGGCTGTTTCCGCTGCTGCCGCTTTTGCGGGAAGGAGGCGTTCGCGTAGGGATCGACCTGCGGGCAAAGCCTGTGTGCCCCCTGGCGCGGCAGGGGATATCCGGGGTGAGACGGGAGTTTGTGGAGGTGGTGCGCGCCTGCGGCCGGCTCCTTGAGCAGGACGACGCGCAGAAGCGCTTTTTGCTCCGCCTGACCGCCCAGCAGGACGATCTGCGGGCGCTGCGCAGGCAGTTTGGAGGTGAGGGTCATGTTTGAGCCCATTGAGATTTCCCGGGAAATATTCGGAAAAGGGGAGAATCTGCTGCTCTGCGGCGACGGCACGGCGGCGCTCCGCGACCTGGCGGGGCAGGCGCAGTGCGTGTATATCGACCCGCCCTTCATGACGGGGGATGCTTTCGCCCGGAAACGCCGCTTCGGCCAGAAGGGCTGGAGGACGGGCTCCCCTGCGCCGTCGTATCCCGCCTATGAGGATCGCTTTGCAAGCCGGGAGGCTTACCTGACCTTTCTGCGGGCGCTGGTGGAAAACGCCCGGTCGCTGCTGACCCCCACGGGGGTGATGTATCTGCATCTGGACTGGCGGGCGGCGGCCTATGCGCGGGTGCTGTGCGACGAGGTGTTCGGAGCGGACCGGTTCCTGAACGAAATCGTCTGGGCCTACGAGAGCGGCGGGCGCGCCCGGAGACACTTCAGCCGCAAGCATGACGTAATTCTTCTGTATGCAAAAAACAGAAAATACCGCTTTGATCTGACACGCACCCCCCTTGACCGGGCGCAGGTACGGCGCAACCACATGCGCCGTCAGGTGGATGAAACCGGCAGGGCTTACCGTAGCATCCGCTCCGGGGGTAAGGAATACCGATACTATGAAGACACCCCGGTTTATCCCGGGGATGTGTGGACGGATATCGGTCACCTGCAGCAGCGCGACCCGGAGCGCACCGGCTATGCCACGCAGAAGCCGCAAAAGCTGCTGTCAAGGCTGCTGCTTCCTGTGACGCAGCCGGGGGATCTGGTGTGCGACCTATGCTGTGGCAGCGGTACGGCGCTGGCGGCGGCGCAGGCGCTGGGGTGCCGCGTGGCAGGGGTGGATCTGAGCCCCGAGGCGGTGCTGATTGCCCGCAGCCGCCTGCAGACGGACAGCCTGCGGGTAGAATGCCCCTGCACCCCTTGCGGAACATCGCTGGAAGGGGAATACCGTCCCACGGACGGCACGCTGCTGCTCACCGACTTCCACGCCGGACATTCTGCTTTTCCCAAAACGGAACAGCCCTTTGACCGGCTGGAAAGCTGGTCGGCCGGGTATCTGCGGGAGGGTGAACTGGTTGTGCTGCAGCACTTCCGCCGCAGCGCAAAGCATCCGGAGCTTCCGCTGATGTGCCTTGTGCCGGAGCAGTTGCCCAACCTGGCTGTGGAAACGGTAGACGCCGCAGGGCGCAAGGCCGTGTTTCGCTGGCGGGAAGAATAATTCAATCAATACGGGCTCTGTTCGATATGGAACAGGGCCCGCTGCTTTCATCAGATGTGGTCGAAGAAGGGCTCACCGTCCTCCCGGCGCAGTACGCCGTCCTCAAAGTGGAGGGGAGTGGGCTTGGCGATCATGTATTTGAGTATTTCATCCATGCGCACGCTTTCCTGGAAGGTGACCAGGGAGAAGCTCACGCCATGCTTGTGGGCGCGGCCCGTGCGGCCGATGCGGTGCAGGTAATACTCGTTCTCTCCGGGCAGGTCAAAGTTGATAACGGCTTCCACATCATCCACGTCAATGCCGCGGGCAGCCACGTCGGTGGCGATCAGGATAGGGAATTTGCCCTTGCGGAAGTCGCCCATCACGGCGTTGCGCTGGCTTTGCCGGATGTCGCCGTGGATGCACTCGGCCTGATAGCCCTCCTTCTTCAGCCGGGAGGTGAGCTTGTCCGTCATGAACTTGGTGTTGCAGAAGATCATAATCCGCTGATACACGTCCGCGTCCAGCAGGTAGAGCAGATGGTCAATTTTCTGGTCGCGCTCGGTGCTGATGACGTACTGGGTGATCTGCGGCCTGTCCTCCCTGGTGGCTTCCACAGTGATTTCCACCGGTTCGTGCTGATACTTCCAGGCGATGGTCAGCACGTCCTGATTGGTGGTGGCGGAGAACAGCACCAGCTGCCGTTCGAAGGGAGTGGACTCGATGATTTTCGTTACGTCCTTGACAAAACCCATGTTCAGCATTTCGTCGGCCTCGTCCAGCACCATGGTGTGCACCGCATCCAGGCGGATGTTCCCCCGGTTCATGTGATCCAGCAGACGGCCGGGGGTGGCGATGACGATCTGCGGCTTGCGCTTGAGGGCGTTGAGCTGCTTGGTGATGGGCTGCCCGCCGTATAGTACCGCGATGCGCGCACCCTTGATGTACTTGGCCAGCCGGGTCAGCTCGTCGCCAATCTGCAGGGCCAGCTCACGGGTGGGCGCCAGGACGATTTCCTGTACACGGCTGTCCTTGAGGGAGATGTACTCCAGCATGGGAATGCCGAAGGCGCAGGTCTTGCCCGTGCCCGTGGGCGCAATGGCGTTGATGTCCGCGCCGCTCATCATCAGGGGAATGGTCTTGGCCTGCACAGTGGAGGGCGCAGAAAAGCCCATGTCCTGCACGGCCTTGAGTACCTCGGTGGACAAATCCATTTCTTCAAAGGATGTTGGGATGGTCTCTGACAAAGAAAAGCTCCTTTCATTCGCATGGAACTGTCGTAGAATAACGCGCCAAAGGGGCGCTGCCCCTTTGGAAACCCCGCCAGGGGCTTTGCC